>ONTX01000357.1 GCA_900320825.1 uncultured Lachnospiraceae bacterium
CACGAACATGTGGGCCGCAGTATTTGCGGATGTCGGCGTTGCCGTGCTCGCCATCCTTAATTCAATGAGGACGCTTAAGGCAAAATAATCAGCAGACCGGATGCGGCAGACGGACCGGAGTAAAGCATACAAATATACCAAAAATATGGTTTTTGTTATGAATAAATGATATACTATACGCGATATTATAAGAAAGCCTTCCGGGAAGGCTTTCTTAAGTGAACTAATGAAAGTATAGAGATTCACAATATGTATCAGCGTAAATCAGACGTTCAGGATGTATTCCTGATGTTTATCGATCTTATATGTGTCACAGCAGGCCTCGCCATAGCCAATTACATAAGGCATGGTAATGTCTTTAGTTTGCCGTACAGGGAACTCAGGTTTGCATATCTGTGGGGAATGTGCGAAGGTGTCATACTCTTAATGAACCTGATGTTCAGACTGAACAGGGACTTTTATATCCGTGGATTGTTCCGCGAGTTTCTGGTGGTCTTCGGGAATAATCTGGCGATTCTTACAGGTGTGACTTTTATCCTCTATTTTCTTAAGCTGTCCGAGTCGTCATCCCGACTGATGCTCCTTCTGTTTGTAGGTGTTGATACGGTTTTAATGCTTCTGGTCCATCAGATCATTAAGCTTTTCCTTCCGCGTATATACAGCAGATTTTTGGATCGGACCAGAATTCTTCTTGTGGCCGATCAGGTGTATGCGAACTCAGTGCTGACTGACATTAAGATTTCGTCGGATTTCAGTGAGGAACTCATAGGGATAGTGGTTCCCGACAGGCCGGATCTTACGGAATATCAGGGGATCAGCGTGGTGTCGGATATGAAACATCTGGCAGAATATTGCAAGAATGGATCCCTGGATGAGATCATAATAGCAATAGATGAACACAACAGGGAGCGAGCGGGTCAGATAAGGCACATAATGGAAGATCTTGCCCAAATGGGGCTGGTAATACATTACCGTATAGATCTTCCGGATCTTAATGGAACCAGGCATAAGATCCTCTTAAAGAAGGGCAGGATGTACACGGTTACATATGCCAGTCAGATAACATCAATGGGTCAGGTGGTGTTGAAAAGGCTGATGGACATATTGGGAGGACTGGTCGGCTGCGTATTTGCCATTATTCTGTTTATGGTATTGGGCCCTATCATCAAGCTTCAGTCCCCGGGACCGATCATTTTTAAGCAGAAAAGAGTAGGGCGCAACGGACGCGTATTCAATATGTATAAGTTCCGTTCCATGTATGTTGATGCCGAAGAGCGCAAGAAGGATCTTATGATGCAAAATGAGATGAACGGACTTATGTTTAAGATGGTAAATGATCCGCGCATCACACCTATAGGCAGATTTATGAGACGGACATCACTTGATGAATTTCCGCAGTTTTATAATATATTATGCGGTGAGATGTCGCTGGTTGGCACAAGGCCGCCTACATTGGATGAGTTTAACAAGTATAATTATTCTCATAAAAAAAGACTGAGCTTCCGGCCGGGACTTACAGGACTGTGGCAGGTAAGCGGACGTAATGAGATAACTGATTTTGATGAGATAGTGAGGCTGGATGTCGAATATATTGACAATTGGACTATACTGCTCGATATCAAGATACTGTTCAAGACTATCGGAGTCGCATTTACCGGAAGATAGAAGGAGATATGGGTGAAGCATTACAGAGATTATATCAGTCTTAAGTTAATAAACGCACTGTCGGAATTCGTACTTATCCTTATTGCGTATTTTGCTTCGGCAGGAGCAAGGTATTATCTCGGACAGGACATGATACAGCTGTTTGACATGCATGATGCGGTTGTATTTCTTCCTGCAGCATTGGGATGCGGATTGTTCAGCATTATTTTCTATGCAGTATTTGGTGATTATTCAACGGTAAGGGTCAAGAGCATCTTTCGTGAACTTGTAAGGATAATTTTTGTCCAGATATTAAGCGGCGTTACGATTACGGCGCTTTTGTACCTTATTCAGGGGAATCAGTTCTCTCGAGTATGGCTGGTTATGTTTGTTGCAGCATCGATAGTACTTATCCTTGTGAAGAGGGTGGCGTTTTCGATGTTCAGTCTGTACTGGTGCAGGATACATCAGGGACTCAGCAATATAATAATAATAGGTACCGGAAATAATGCGTACAGGTATTACAGGGGACTTGAGAAGGTACTGCACAGGGAGTGTGAGTATGCAGGACATCTTGCTCCGGAAGCCGATCCTCATATTCCGGGTTATCTTGGAACGTATGATATGATAGACGAAGTGATAGACAGAACAGGAGCAGATGAAGCAGTCATATGTTCGGAAATTGAGGAAAAGGAGCTTAACAAGCTGCTCATAGCCTGCGCAATAAAGAGCGTGATGGTATATATAGTGCCTTCGTACAATGACTATCTGAGCGGCGGCAGGATACTCAGTACTTATGGCGATCTTAATATGGTCGAGGTCACAGCGCTTCGGGTTGACAACATACTTGGAGTAAACATAGCAGTTACCAGTATGGAGAGCACGATACAGACTCTTACTGAGAAACGAAACGAATGGAAGGGCCAGTATATCTGTGTATCCAACGTCCATACGACAGTGATGGCACATGAAAATCCCGAATATATGAAGATACAGAATGAAGCCGTGATGGCTCTGCCCGACGGCAGTCCGCTGTCTGCATACAGCAGGGAGGGCGGCAAGGTTAATGCAAAGCGTGTGACCGGTCCCGATCTTATGAAAGAACTGCTGATGCGGAGCGGGGAGAACGGTTTTACCCATTTCTTCTACGGTTCGACAGAGGATACCTTAAACAAACTAAGGAACAAAATAGAAGTCAATTACCCGGGAGCTAAGATCCTGGGTATGATCTCACCGCCTTTCAGGGAGCTTACCCCTGAAGAGGATGAGGAATACATAAGGCAGATAAACGAAGCAAATCCCGACTTCCTGTGGGTAGGGCTTGGAGCACCCAAGCAGGAGATATGGATGGCCAGGCATAAAGGCAGAATAAATTCGCTTATGATCGGTGTCGGAGCCGCATTTGATTTTGAGAGCGGAGAAGTAAAGAGGGCACCCAAATGGATACAGAACATG
>ONTX01000208.1 GCA_900320825.1 uncultured Lachnospiraceae bacterium
AGGACTTTGTTCAGGTAATCCGATGTCGGCTTGCCGGGACGGATACCGGGGATAAAACCACCCTGTCTCTTCAGGTTATCTGCTACCATAAGCGGATTAAAGGTTATGGAAGTGTAGAAATACGAGAAGAATATAAGGAGCAGGATGTAAACCAAAAGTCCTATGGAATACTTCATCTGGCCGGGAATGCACCAGTTACTTGAGTTAAGACCCTTTAAGATCTCTCCCCATACTCCCGAAGGGTTCTTTCCTATAAAGGAAACGATGATAACGGGGAACTCAAGAAGTGACTGGGCGAAAATGATGGGGATCATTCCCGAGGTGTTTACCTTGAGGGGAATGTTGGATGTTGCTCCTCCAACCATCTTATTTCCTGCCATTTTCTTGGCATACTGAACCGGGATCCTTCTCTCACCGCCGTTAAGGAAAACGACGAGAACAACCATACCGATGATCACAGCCAGTATGATGAGTGCGGAGAGAACCGCCGTTGCAGGTGCTTTTCCGGTTACAAACTGTTCGTATAATGAACTAAGATCCTGAGGTATCCTGGAAATGATATTGATAATAAGTACTATAGAGATACCGTTTCCGATACCGTATTCGGTTATCTGCTCACCGAGCCACATAAGGAATGCGGATCCTGCGGTGAGAGCAACTATACAGGTAATTACGCTGTACCAGGTGTAGTTTGTGAGAAGGCCTCTGCTTCCGAAACCTATTGACATTGCCGTTGACTGGATAAGTGCAAGTACAACGGTGACATACCTGGTGATAGCGACCATCTTCTTACGACCTGTCTCGCCATCCCTCTGCATCTCTTCGAGCTTGGGGATTGCGATGGTCAGAAGCTGGATAATAATTGATGACGTAATATACGGGTTGATGTTCAGTGCCAGGATCGACATGCTGAGGAATGATCCTCCCGTAACAGCGTCGAAAAAGCTGAATGCTCCGCCGGTCTGCTCAGCAAACCAGTTTGCGAAATACGTCCTGTCTACGCCGGGCACAGGAAGCTGTGAACCGATACGGATGACAATCAGCATCAGGAAGGTGAAGATCACACGCTGTCTGATCTCCTTAACCTTCATGGCATTTTTGAGTGTAGTGAGCATCAGATCACCTCGTTATTATTCAATGACTTCTGCGGTGCCGCCGGCCTTTTCGATCTTTTCCTTGGCTGATGCGGAAAATGCATTAACCTTAACATTCAGCTTCTTGGTAAGTTCACCGTTTCCGAGAATCTTAACACCATCTGCTACCTTGCTGATAACACCCTCTGCAAGAAGAACTTCGGGAGTTACTTCGGTGCCGTTATCGAATCTCTCAAGTGCACTTACGTTGATAGCGATTATCTCGAGTGAGTTGCGGTTGGTGAAACCTCTCTTGGGAATACGTCTGTAGAGAGGCATCTGACCTCCTTCGAAACCTATTCTGGGAGCTCCGGAACGAGCCTTCTGACCCTTGTGGCCCTTACCTGCGGTCTTTCCGTTTCCTGAACCGTGTCCGCGTCCTCTTCTGAAATTATCGCTCTGTACAGAACCTGCTGCAGGCTGTAAATTAGACATTTCCATATTAGGGACCCTCCTTATGCTTCTTCGACCTTGACCATGTGAGAGATCAGTCTTACCTGTCCCTTGGTTGCGTCATTGTCGGGAAGTACAACTGACTGTCCGATCTTACGCAGACCCATGGAATTAGCGATATTTCTGTTCTTCGGTACCTGTCCGATAAGGGACTTAACCAGAGTTACTTTAACCTTCTTGTCTGCCATTGTCTTACCTCCTTATGCCAGAACGTCAGCTACGGCCTTGCCGCGCTTTCTGGCAACTTCTTCAGGTCTCTTAAGTTCTGCAAGACCCTCGATTGCTGCAAGAACGACATTCTGCTTGTTGTGAGAGCCAAGGCACTTGGTACGGATATTTCTGATACCTGCAAGCTCGCACACAATACGCACGGGACCACCTGCGATGATACCGGTACCTTCGGGAGCCTTCTTAAGAAGAACGTCTGCTGATCCGTAGTGTCCGATAAAATCGTGAGGGATGGAACCCTTGTCATCAACGGGAACTTCAATGATATGCTTAACGGCATCATCCTTGCCCTTACGGATAGCTTCGGGAACTTCCTTAGCCTTTCCAAGTCCGACACCAACGTGACCGTTTCCGTCACCTACAACCACAAGCGCAGTAAAGCGGGAATTGGAACCACCCTTTACAACCTTGGTAACTCTCTTGATAGTAACAACCTTATCCTCGAGCTCTAACTGGCTTGCATCTATGATAGTACGCTTCATATTTGTGATCATCCTTTCTTAGAATTCCAGGCCAGCTTCTCTGGCTGCCTCTGCTAATGCTGCGACCTTGCCCTGGTATATAAAGCCGCC
>ONTX01000359.1 GCA_900320825.1 uncultured Lachnospiraceae bacterium
ATGGCTGATTTTTACCATAAAACATCCATAAGAGTAAGCGAATAGATCCTACATGAAAAAATATGCCACGCAATATGATATGATGACGGGCCAGAGGGTGGAGACTCTTATCCTTAAGCTTGGCCTTCCCACCACTATCAGCATGCTGATAACAAGTCTTTACAATGCGGCTGATTCCTACTTTGTGGGAAAGATAAACACCCAGGCCAGCGGCGCAACCGGCGTTGTACTCGGTCTCATGGCGATACTCCAGGCTGTGGGATTCATGTTCGGCCACGGTTCCGGAAGCGTTATCAGCAGAAAGCTGGGAGCGAAGGATGTTCAAAGTGCGAGAAAATATTCCTCAACTACTTTTTACACCGCTCTTGTCGCAGCCATTATCCTGCTTATCCTCGGGATGACATTTCTCACTCCCCTCATGTATCTTCTGGGAAGTACGGATACCATCCTGCCCTATGCCAAAACCTATGCCATGTGCATCCTCTTTGCTGCTCCGGCTCTTATAACAAGCTGCGTCATGAATAACATCTTAAGATATGAAGGCCGTGCATTTTTTGCAATGATCGGTCTGACCACAGGTGGCATAGTTAACATCTTCCTGGATTATCTTCTTATGATGAAACTTAACATGGGTATTCTTGGTGCCGGACTTGCCACCGCAATTTCCCAGCATATCTCCTGGGCAATCCTTCTTACCATGTTCATCCTTAAAAAGACACAGTGTTCATTTTCATTAAAATATGCAAGTTTTGACATATCCACCATTATGGAAGTCATCACAACCGGTCTTCCCAGTCTGGCCCGTCAGGGACTTGCAAGTATCGGAACCATGACACTCAATAAATCCGCGGGCATCTACGGGGACGAAGCAATCTCTGCCATGGGTATCGTAAACCGGATATGCATGTTCATATTCAGCGTCACTCTCGGCATCGGCCAGGGATTCCAGCCTGTTTCAGGTTTCAATTTCGGAGCAAAAAAATACTCCCGTGTTAAACGGGGGTTCTTTTTTACCTTCATATTCGGATCCTGTCTTCTGACCACAGTCTCACTTATAATATTTTCCATGCGGGCGAATGCGTAAGATTTTTCAGGGACGATGACCTGGTGGTGGAGATAGGTACCGTAGCCATGAAGGCACAGTGTATTTCTCTTCTGTTCATTCCCTTCAGCGTCTGTAACAATATGCTCTTCCAGAGTATCGGCTATAAAGTAAGGGCCACCATTCTGTCCACGTTAAGGAGCGGTGTATGTTTTATACCTCTTCTTATCATCCTGAGTAAAACTCTGGGGCTCTTCGGAATACAGATTGCCCAGGCTGCAGCGGATGTTCTGGCCTGCATTATCTGCATCCCTTTCTGCATTCATTTCTTTGCAACTCTCCCTTCTGAAGAGTGACTATTTCTTTTGAAGTTTCATGCGTTCTTTACATTCCGCAAGTTCGCTTCCGGCACGCCTGTATACATCGTCCACATTTCTGTCATCCAGTTCTTCGTATAGCGCATAACCTATGGCAGCACTTATCTTCTCCCATGGATCAAGTGAATCATCATCCGAAAGTGATACAATCTTTCCGTGGAATTCAAGGCACAAAGCTTCGATATTCGCATAATCCTCACCCCTGAGGATCACCACAAACTCATCACCGTCTGCCCTGAATACAGGGGAATGTTCAAATACGTGGCAGACTATATAACAAAGCTTTTTAATTGCTTCATTTCCTTTTTCTTTTCCGTAAGTATCATTTATCACTTTCAGATCATTAAGATCGATCCTTGCAAATCCGAACTTTTTAAGCCCCTTTTCATAATCCTCCTCAAGAGAAAACAGAACCTGATCGTAGGCAGCTTTATTTCTGATTCCTGTAAGAGGATCCTTTGTTGCGGTATCGGAGAGTGCATTTACTTTCCTGTTGACCAGATCAAGATCAGAGATGGTGGATTTAAGTTTTCCTACCATCTTATTGAGATTATCCGCAATATCACCTATCTCGTCATTTCGTACCCGAATGGCTTTATGATCCAGATTTCCCGCAGAGATGATATCCATATCCCGGAAAAGCCTGTTTATGGGATTGGTCATCCTGTCCACAAGTTTATTTGATACAACAACGACTATAATTATGATAGCAATTACAGTCAGAATAAAAACTAATATTGAATAGGATATGGTCCTGTCTATATCCCTTACATTACCCAGAATATCATCCTTGGGAACATAGGAACACAAAGTCCAGTTCATGCCTTCCACGGGCATATATACATAAAAAGCATCATCTGTTTCAAGGATTCCGTCAACGCCTTCCGTAAGTGAATCGGCTTCTTCTCTGGAAAGACCGGTATACTCCTCTACCGTAAGTCCTATGGAATCGGGAGTTATGATCCTGCCTTCCGGATCTATGGCAAATGACTTTCCGCCTGGTGTCAGATTCTCTGAGATCATACGGTCATACAGTTCGGTGATGTTAAAATCAATACACGAAACGCCGCAAACATTACCGTTCTCATCATTAAAAGGAGAAGCAAGAGTGATAACAAGACCTCGTCCGTAAATATCCTCATAGAGTCCCGTATAGACAACACCCTTTGCAGCAATCCCTTTTTGATACCATTCAGAATCAAAATAATCATAAATGATCTCAGAGTTATCCGGATTTGCCGCAACATAAGAATCTTTGTCATAGGCAACCATAAACCCGTTATCGGTCACGGTGTACATGGTAACAAGAATATCTTCATTTTCTCTTGCTATTGGGGAATAGATCTTCTCAAGACCGCTGAAAAAATACATATCCTCTACAACATCCGGATCATCAATAAGATCTTTGTTTGCATATGAGCACTGAAGAGCATAGACCCCTTCGGGAGTTGTGGAAAGAGGCGGATCTATGTGGCTGCCGATACCTATTACAGTCTCTCTGCCTTCATACATCTCACTGATATAATCAGTGACAAAAACCAGCATGGACTCATAGAGCTTAAGTTTTAAATGGGTATCCTCGGCACTTTCACGCACCTGATTTCTCATATCACTGATAAGCTCGGTAACCAGCACTTCCTCTGTTTTTTTCCTGATGCTGAGCATTGTGGCAAAGCTTAAGGATGCTACCGCAATGGATGCCAGAATGACAACGGTAAGAGCAGAGACCCTTACACGTCTCTTTATGGGAATGCGCTTACCTGCCGGTTTATCACCGGTATTGTTTGTATCCGTGATCTTTTCGTTTTCACCGATGTCATTCAAAAGATCACGTTCCGGCTTATCCTGATAGTTATTGTTTTCCATCAAGTACTCCCCTGAAGATCATTTTTTTGGCTTAAGGCTTTTTTACTTCACCGAGGCATTCCATGATCACATCGATCGTAGCCTGGTTGTTGTCCTTAAGATATGTGGCAAGTGCTTCTATCTTGTCCCTGCCTTCGTGAACAAGTTTGCGGGTTTCTTCCATCTCATCATGAAGAAGCCTGCTTACCTGGTCCATAACCTCTCCGGCCATGGGTGTCTTAAGAATGGTATTTGGATCAAGACTGTAAAGCCTGGAGTTATCCATTCCCAGAAGACATATCATCCTGAGAGCACAATTTGTAGCCTGTCTGAGATCGCTTGAAAAGCCCGTGTTGATTCCTTTTTCCTCGCCGAAGAATTCAATCTCCGCAGCCCTTCCTGCAAGACATGTTCTGATCTCCCAGAGATATTCTTCCCTGTTATATCCGAACTTGTCTTCATCATCACCCGGAGCCATATATCCGCCATATCCTCCGCGGGATACGATGGTTACAAAACTGGGTTTCTCTCCTGCCATTACATTTATATAGGTGTGTCCGGATTCATGTATTGCGGTAGACCATGCGGTCTCTGCATCCCACTTCTTTTCCTCACCGAACTTATACTCGTCAAGGGCATCCATGAGAGCATCATCATCCATGGGTGTCTGGTCCATGGCTGCTTTTCTTCCTGCAGTATCGATAACATTCTTGATAAGAGCAAGGCTCATTCCGGGTGTTCTGTCCGCAAGAGAATTGATACCTTCTTCGGTAACCCGGCATGACTTCAGTTTTGAAAGTTCCATCTTAAGGAATTTCTGACGCTCTTCCTTATTGGGAAGATCGACCTTGATGGAACGGGCAAAACGTCTGGTAAGAGCGGCATCGAGAACGGAACCGTTATTGGAACTTTCACCGTCAATGCCTGCATTTGTAGCAGCAATGACAAATACCGGTCTTGTGGGATCCTGGCTGAATCCGTCCATCTCGGCGATAAGTGTATTGAGTTCTTTCTCACCGTGGGTATCATGTCCGTCACGCTGCTTACCTATGGAATCGATCTCATCAATGAAGATGATACTGGGTGCGCACTTTCTTGCCGTTGCAAAAAGCCTGCGGATATTTTTCTCACTTTCTCCAACCCACTTATCTGCAAATCCCGCACCGGTTGCCGCGAAGAATGATGCCTCGGACTCAGCAGCCATTGCACGTGCCAGCATTGTCTTACCTGTTCCGGGAGGGCCGTAAAGAAGGATACCCTTAGGCGGCTGGGTTGCATTCATCATGAAAGGCTTGGGGTTCTTCATATAGTTGATAAAGAACTGAAGCTCTTTCTTGGCATCTTCCGCACCGATGACATCCGCAAATTTCTCCTTGGGACGCTCCGCATCGTTGACCATATATTTACCGGAGGTACTCTCGGCTTTCTCAATACGGAAGTCATAGAAGCGGATCTCAGCATAATCTCCGTTATCGCTGATGCGCTGGGATGTATTATATTTAAGTGTCATCCTGTGGGCACTGAGTTCATCCGCTTTTCTCTGAAGATAAAGGGTATTTCCTATCTGATGAAGCCTGTCGGAGATCTGCGCAGAATCATCCATTCTGACAAAATCCCTTGCTCCGCGCTCTATGAGCACATCCTCATCATGCTTTGCAAAGATTTCTTTTTCTGCAATATAAATGGGAACACAGGGAAGCTTTTTTGAAATGAGTTCAAACACGCTCATTCCCACTGTCTTTCTGTCATCGATGCTCAGATATTTCTGTTCACCCTGAGGACCGTAGGAAATGTCTATGAGTACAAATCTCACATCCCCTTCCGTAACTTTCAGCATGGCGGATTCTTCATTACCGCAGAATATTATGCTGACCTTATCCTTCAGAGATACTTCTTTGAAGTCATCCTCCGATCCCAGATAAAGAATGCTGTATTCGTCATCATCTTCAAAAAGAGAACGTGTCTGTTCATCACAGCCTTCGGTATCAACAACAAACTCTATCTCCTGAAGTTTTCCAAGCACATCCGATGCATTGTCAAGATGTCTTCCTGCCTCATAGATCTCGTTTTTAAGAACAAGTCCGCTGGTATCAACAAGAGAATCCCATCTTTCAACATCATTACAGCTGTAAAGAAGAAGGGGAAGAAGCTTGGGATCAGTCTTGACGGCAAGTTCGTATTTTTCGGATATTTCCTTTTCACATACTGAAATACCGCGGCTTATGGCACCTATTGAAGACTGGATGCCGGGATAGTTAAACAGAATGATATTTTGTGAATTAAAGGAACTTAAAAGATCACGGATAACAGATTCGGGAATCTGCCATACACCTTCATGTGAAAACTTCTTTTCGTATACATCGTGAAGATAAGGAAGTACGCTGATGGGAGGAAGGGAAGAAAATCTCCTGCTTCTGTCCTCATAAAGCTCCGCACCTTCGTTTGTGGTATAGACGATGATCGCCTGCTTATAGTTAACCTCTCTCTGATCCTGGGTATTTACAGCACTGGCACCCTCTGAGATAACACGGTTAAAGAAGCTGAACATCTCGGGAGGAGCAGCTTCCATTTCATCGATCAGGATAAAAAGTTTAGGAGACTGGTCGAGAATATTCCACATCTCCTCAGGTTTTCTGGGATATGTAACCTCCATATCAAGGAACTTACCGGCAAGATATACCATGCGTTCCTGCTCTGCCTCGGGAGGTCCCGCAAAGAGCATAACGCCTCCCACGGTCCTGTCTTCGTTTTCAAGTGCGGAAACTTCACATCTGAAGTAGTTCTGTACAAAAAGATGAACCGCCTCTCTTTCACCGGGCATTTTCTCATTGAGGTATTCGCTGAGTTGTGCGCACTTGGTGATAAGGGCCGCAAGATAATCCTTGCCGCTTGAATTTTGCGCTTCTTCTCCGAATGCTTTGCCGTTTCCGGTTCCTCTGATCTTTTTACGGAACATGTTATGGATATCGGACTCGGGATCTCCTTCAGGTTCAGCCGCTTCTTCAGGGACATCTCCTCCGTAAGCTGTGGATTCGTCTCCGGCATTTACTCCTGCAAAAACATCCTGAAGGTCAAATCCCTTTTTAAGTTTATCAAGTTCGGGAATGGGAAGTGATATAAGGTTATTGAGAACGGCAACGGAATAAGGCACGGGAGCTGCTGATGCTTCTTCTTCGGCCTTCCTGGTCATATTTATGATCTCATTAATATCCCCGCTGACCTCGATCATGGGAACCGCTGACTTTATAAGAGAAGGATCCATTCTGTTATCATCCAGAACTTTTCTGATCCCTTCTATTTCACTTCTTTCATCATCCCCTTTAAAATACAGTGAAAGTGTAAGGTCGCTCATGGATGCGATGGTGGCAAATCCGAAGATGAGCTGAAGCGGTGTCAGGTCTTTACTTCCGAACTGTCTCTCGGAGATACTGCGAAGATACTGGTAAACGCCGTTTTCAAACATTACAAACCCCTCCCATATACATGATTACAGAATTCTGAAAATACGGACAGATTGAAAAGAACTTTCAGGCCATAACAGACTTTATGGCTTTAGAGAACTGATCGGCGCATGAGGTGCCCCTTGCACCGCAAAGATTTCCTTCAAGAAGATCTGCTATCTCACCGGCATCCTTACCCTCCACAAGTCTTCCGACTGCCTTGAGATTACCATTACAGCCGCCTGTAAATACTACATTGCGGAGTTTATTGTTTTCATCGATATCAAAATCTATTTTCTTGGAACATACTCCTGTGGGTTCATATGAAAAATGTGCCATGATGCCTCCTTTTTCTACATTTATTATTCTCAGACAATACTCATATATTATACCATTTTTTCAGCATTTTCGGGGATTAAAGATATCCTGTCAGTTCTTCCATCCAGAAAACCTGATCCCTTATACCGAAGGTGGTGGGATTTCCGGGATGGCATGCTGCGTTGGATGAAACCTTAAGATAGGAACCGGTCATGATAAACCATCCCTGAAAGATCTGACATCCCAAAGGGACATGGTAATCACTTGTAACTATGGCTATCTCTTTAACCTGCGGATACTCGGTTTTTAGGAGCATTTCGCAAAATACCGCATTTTCCGCGGTCGTCATGGAATTGTTTTCGACAATGATACGTGAAGGATCAAGACCCTTTTCTTCCAGATACTTTGCCATCTTGTCCGCTTCTTTTATGGAAGGCGCACCAAGTGCCGTTCCTCCACCTGTTACAAGAACAAGGGCATTGGGATATTTTTCTGCCGCTTCGTATCCCTCATCCAGGCGGAGCTTTAATTCATCTCTCATGCCGCCGTCGGGATACAGGGCATATCCCAGTATCACAATGCAAAGGCTGTCATCATCGGGAAGCCCAACAGGGATCCCGTCGTTATTTACAAAACCTTTTCCGTTAGTTTCGTCCCAGTAATCAAAAAATATCCTGAAATCTTCTTCCTCCGGCATTCCTTCATCCGAAGTACTGCCGTATTCTTCAAGCAGTTTTTTCATTTCCAGGCACGCTTCATCCGCACCCTTGCTTTTTCCGTATACCGAGGCAGCCTGATTCCACAGAAGCTTTGATATGTTTCCGTTTTTCTCAGAAGGTGCATATGACATCTGAGGTTTCGTCACTTCAGTGAAATTATCGGACACTGCATTTGCCTGAGTAAGATAAGAACTTTCTTTGTCGTCTGCATTTATCTCCTCCGACTTTTGGGCAGCAGATGTTTCTTTCTTTTCCTCAATTTTACTTTTTAGGATCTGCGATTCCACAATCAGAAAGATCAGGAGAAGGACTACGATGACCAGATATATGATTATCCTTTTGTTTGCATTTCTCATGATAAACATTATACAATAACAGGCGGAAAATATCGAAATATAAAGCCTGTAAATGACTGTGATATTGCTGCAAATGGAGGAATAGGATGACTGATTATGAAACAAACAGATCAGATGATTTTATAGACGCATACGCTGATGAAAAAGCGGAAGGTGCGGATGAAAAAAAGAAGTCCGGTCCCCTTTCCATAGCCATATCAGCATTTTTCCTGGTATGGTTTTTCGGATCCATTATCGCGATGATCTATTTATCAGGACACGGGATGCAGGATCTTTCAATTGCGGTCTTCGGTCAGCTCTTTTTAATATTCGGAATTATAGGCCTGATCTCCTCAATCCAAAATCATTCATTTCAGGCTTTCATTCTTTTATTCCCCCTGGTGGGAGGAGGATGTCTTTTCTTTTCACTGGGATATCATTTTATGCCTGAAAGCAGGGAACAGTTTTCTGAAATGATCCCCTATGCCGCCCTTGCACTTTTCTTTGTTGTGGGACTGGGCATAGTGCTTTACGGAATAATCGGCCCCGTAATGCTCAGAAATAAATGCACCCAGAGTATATTGGGAAGGGTTGTAAGTATCTCCTCAAAAACAGATGACGGAACAAGGCTTTACTGCCCCACCTATGAGATTTATTTTCGCAGCGAAACACATATGCTTTGCAATAATGTTTACTCCAATATTTCGGTCCCTAATGAAGGGGAATCCGTGGAACTGTTTATAAATCCGGATAAACCGGAAGAATTTTATAACCCTAAACAAAACGGTTCTCTTTCGGTTTTTCTCATTGTATTCGGACTTTTATTTATGGCTGTTCCCGTCATTTGTCTGATATGCATGAATTTCGCACAGTAAAATAAATAAAAAAAGACACAAAAATACCGCTCCGGAAAGAAGCGGTATTTTTATGCTTTAGCCTCAAAGAAA
>ONTX01000367.1 GCA_900320825.1 uncultured Lachnospiraceae bacterium
AGAATCAGTTATATACCGTTGAACCGCTTGCTAGTGAGTATCGTGTGTACTGGAGTGCTGCAGCTCGGCCTTATCAAGGGATAGTTAGGCACAATATCGAGGAAATAGAATTTCAGCAAAGGTTGGACCAGTATTTACTCGAACAAGAGCGGCAAGAAATGATGTATGAAGACAAAATCCAGGACATGATTGAAGCCTATATAGAGCGTGAAGAGGCGGCCCAAACCCCAAAACACCCCGAGCCTGAGCCGCCAAAACCGCAAAAAACGGTGTATGTAGCACCCTGTATGTCGCCTGCTATGGGTTATACTTGTAATGCGTCATGTACAAAAGATGTATGTCCGTTTCCGAATCTGTGTAACTCTGGAAAAAAAGCTCAACATGTTGCGCCGCTGCCGGAGGCGTTGCGTTACTTTAAAGATTAGAGTAAGAGTTCGCGTTTGTGTCGCGCATACATAACACGGGAATAGTGTTTTTACTAATATTTATCAAAAGCACACTTCTGGGTTAATTGACAACTTACTCCGGCAGAAATAGATGTAATAAGGCAGACGCAGGCAACGCTGTCTATTGAACTACTTCCTTTAAGCGAAGAAGGTGTTTCTGAGATTGAAAAGCTTGTTAAAGGCGAAGTCACAAGAGAAGAGTTTCAGAAAGCACTGAAGGAGAAATATTTTGTTAATGTTAATGAAGACCGTTGATAAATATGTTTATCCCAAATATAAAAAATTAGCTGTTTTTCAAAGTGCAGTGGAATTAACCGCTTCACTGGAATTCACGATTTCAAGTCAGCCTTGAATTGCTATGGTTACTGTGAGAACCAGCCTCTCTCATCTTCTGTGATTGACCGTACTAATGATGCCGTGTTTTCTTAACTGTCTTTCCCTTTATTGTATCCGACTGATAAAGCATTCTATCTACATCCTTCTTTGAACTATCGAAAATACTCATATCAAATGTATCACCCTGTTTCTTTAACAGCTCATTCTTTACAGCAGCTTCGGCTTTTGATCGTATATCTATGCGTTTATCCTGTACCGATTGTTCTGACTCATCAGATATCTGCCCAACCACTTCATGGTATTCTTCAATAATCTTCTCACTTTCTTCACGGATCGCCGTAATTGTGTTGCCCAGCTTGTTGTAATGATCAACCTTCTGTGTATGCTTCCGGGCTGCTATATCATAATCTTCATCTGTAGTGAACTGATATTTCTGACCCACACTCTGCATATACTCGGATCTGTATTCGATATTATCCTGCTCATTTCGGATCGCTTTCTGTATCTCTGCTTTTCTCTTGATCTGTAACGGCGAGCACGACTTCAGCTCCTTCTTGAGACGTTTGATCTCATTTGCGGACTGTTTATTTGCATCCTTAACTTTCTTTACCTCTATCTTATATTCCTCCAGGATCTCTGCTTCGGGCACTAATTCTGATTCGATACGGTTATATTTCTTTGTCCATATGGTTTCCTCATAGTGGTTTCCGATCAGCCTTGCTAGTATACCCTCCAATCTCTTGGCTATCTCTTCTGCTACATCCTTTGCACTTGCCGCAATCTTATCAAACCTTATCTTCAGCTCACGGACGAACTTATTATGTTCCTTGACCTGACGGTTAATATTTCCTATATCTGATCTGTTTACTTCCGCTTCGCTCTTGCCTTCCCTTATCTCCCGTTCGGCTCGTTTCTCCATATTTATTGCTGCAGGACCCATATGAATCGTCGGCTGCTCATTTTCCCTGCCCTGGTCCTTGAAACTCCGGCTGTCGATGCGTATATCTGACTGAATATGGGCAAATTCATCATTTACCGCTCTTTCCCACTGCTGGCGCCACTCAAATATCCTGTCTTTATCATTCCAATATTCAACTATTTCGTTCTTTCTGCCATACGGAGTGGTCTTTGGCGTACGGTTCACACGCTCCAGGCCTCTCTCTTCCGCCTCCGCCGCCGTATAATATGTCTTCTTATTTCCTTCCTTATATTTATACTGCTTCTGCCAGCCGTCTTCTTTCGCTTCCTTATATTCTGATGCGGTAAATGCCCGCTCCTCATTTCCTTTTTTGCATAGGTACTCAATCTCTGACTTCTTTGTCCATCTGCCCTTTTCATCAAGTGGCCGTACGGTACACAGGATATGCGCATGTGGATTTATGAACTGCATCTTCTCTTTATCTCTTGTGACCTTCCCGGATTCATCGATGGGCTGATGCCTGTCATTTGTCTTTGGCGGGTTATGTATAGCTATATCCGCTATCATTCCCTGCCTTGTCAGGTTGTCTCTTACAAATCTGTTAACTACTTGTATCTGCTGCTCCCTTGTAAGCTCCACCGGCAGGGCTATTTCAAACTCACGAGCCAACTGTGCATCCTGGGATTTTTCGATCATCTCAACACTGTTCCATAGGGTGCTCCTGTCATTATATTCTTCCGGTGCATTATCGGGCAGCATTATTTCTGTATGCTCGACCCAGTTCTTATTTGTAAAATCATGCTCGACACCATCATACTCATTGGTGATGCATTCGGCTGATCGGTATGCTGCCGCTGCTACCGATGACCTTCCGTCATTTCTTCCTATTATCTTAACGCTTAAGTGGTATATCGCCATATTTTGTCTTCCTCCTTTGTATTTTTATCCGCTGTGATACTTTATTAGTGGTTCCCTTCGGGAGAAGGGCGCACTTATACATCACGCGCCAGCTAAACATTAAAGATGTTTTGCTGGTCGTGATGCCGTGCGCTCTGCCGAGGGCTGCTGATAAGAGGCCAAGGACAGCCTCTTACCAGTGGTACTACCGCTCTGGTCCTGCGGATGGCTGGGCGCAACCATACCCTTACGGACGGCAGCATATAACGCCGCCTGAAACTGCTCATCGCTCATGGACTCTGCTCCGGGTACCAGTTTCTCTGCGATTGCGCCCCTTACTATCAAGCGGTGTGTACGTGCTTTACGACGCTTGATCTCATCACGCTTTTCCTTCATCTGCTGCTGATGCAACTTCTGTAATTCAGTCAGATCGTTCTGTTTATCCATTGTTTTTCTCCTTTACTGGCGCCAATCTGACATCAATGTCTAAAAAAGGTGATGCCATATTGGCATCACCCTAATGATTCCTGTGGTGATGCTTCACCACATCCTTCTTATTTGCTGTATACCTTACCGGTTCATCTGCTATCCTATCTGCTGGTCTTGCACGGGTATAACCGCTTAGATCCTTAACGATTGCTTTTGCCCTCATACATATATCCGCAGGCTCTTCACGTTCTGCCAACGGTCTGAACCATTCATTGATATATTCAATGTTTCCCATCTTCAGACTTGACTTAATGATCTTTACCAATTCTTCGGGATCCTTAACAGTATCCACAAAATCAACAGGGTTCATATCCCTTTTAAGATCTACGATATCCCATGCAATATCTTCGATCTTTTCTTCCTGCTCTGCCCTATATAACTTCTCATCGATTCCTTTGATGATCTCTGATGCTGTACGACGGATCACATTCATGCTCTTGGTAAGTTCGCTAAGTTCCTTACCTGCACTCCAGCCTGCTATATATCCGAAACTGTAATCAGATGTATCCAAACCGAAATGGGAACATACGGTATATGCTACTGACTCGGCCTGAACTTCTTTTGTCCTGCGATCTGGACCGTTATCCTTCTCAGTGCCGATATCTTTATCATGTAACTTGGCATGCGATACCTCATGTATCGCGGTCTTTAATGTCTGGGCCTGTGAAAGACCAGCCTTAATGACGATCCCCTTTTCCGCCCCGTCATAATATCCATTCGCAGCACTATCAATGTCCCTTACACTGATCGGAACCGGTGATATTGCCTTTATTGCATCAAAAAACCTTGCAAAATCCTTTACATCATCTGTAAGATTGCTTGAAATCTCCGGGATCGGTTCACCTTCTGTCTGTGATACATCAAAAACCGTCGTAACCTTATATGCCGGTATGGTCACTTCAATACGCTCCTTTTCGGGTACTCCGTCCTTACCGATGACCGGCTGCTTTGTATTTGGATTTACCTTATCAACGTCTTTCTTGATCTTATAAGGCGAGGGAGCCAGGATCCTGATCCCGTGCTCCCCCTTCTTAACGTTACGATGAAAATTCGCCTGCCATGCTGTATATCCTGCGACCATGGTTGCTTCAGGCCTCTGCATCGCTATCAGTAATGAATTATTAAAACTGTAATTATGAAATTTTGACATTACCTTCAGGTAATCTGCGTATCTCTGACTCTCGAACAGATCCTTTACTCCCTGCTCTAACTTATCAGTGATCTCTTTTACCTTATCTTCCTGATTTTGATCCATTTTTTGTCACCTTTTCCTTTCTCCCAGCCGGAACAGTGCATTCCAGCTGGGGTTTATTGGTCTTAAGCCTCATAAATGTTGCATAAACTTCCTTTAAATCTGTTGTCTGTGTCTTCATCTTTGCCCTCCTCAATGTGCTCTTGCATGTGACCTTGTTACTTCCATTGCCTGTTCCTGTGCCATTACCGGTGCATCTACAATAGTGATCTGCCTTGTATTGGCGTTATACTTGTATACGCAGTCTGTAAGCTTATCTGAATTGCTAAGCTGCGTATCCTGCACCTCTTTATGCATTGACCTTAAAAACTCCTCATCACTGACTGCATCGTCAGGTACCAGGATCAGCTCATGCCTGCTACTGCCAAGTACGTACATATCGTTCATATCAGGGTGCGCTTTCTTGATCTTTTCGTATGCACTCTGCATCGCATTTTCCGATGTGATCGCTGCAGCTGCTTCTGCCTTTGATTCATCGGTGACTACGTACATGACCTCGTTTGCCTCCATATCCTGTGCCTGAATAAAATCCTCTATATAATCATCAGGCATTCCCTGATCCATCATGATGTTCCTTAAGATCTCTGACATACCCTGGCATTCATACTCGTGGGCATTGGTATTTGCATGTGCTGCTTCCAATACTTCCTCGCCAGTCATCTTAAGGGTGCCGCACATATCATTGGTGACGATGAAACTGGCATTATCACTTACCCTGTACCTCGGGATGACTGCCAGGTCTTCCAGTCTGTCATGCGGTACGTTACGAAGCATATCCTCGTTCTTCTCTGCATTGACTACCACGCAGTACAGGCTCTTTCTTGCTGCCTCCTCTGTAAGTTCGGGCATGCTCGGTGCGTTCTCATACGCACCATTGATCATTGCTACTGTGCTCTCGATGAGCTGATCCATCGTATATCCGTCCTCATACATCTGGTATCGATCCTCCAGATATATCGTCGGAGATATCGCTGTATCAGGAAACTTGACGGTAAGTCCGTCAAGCTCCTCATTTACCTTCTTTACCTTCCTTCTATCAAATTCGACCGAAGGATCCATACTGGTTCTTAAACCTTCAATAAATTCTGCTGCAAATTCTTCATAACTCATAATTACTACCTCCTTATGATCCCAATACCACACTCTTTTGCTAATTTCTCATCTTCCGGTACCTGCACGATCCCAACCCTTACAGAATCTTCGCATTCCTCAACATTCTGAAGGATCCAATCATCGTCAAATACCATTTCGTGTTCCCTGCCAATCGCATCACCGATCTCTGGATGTGCACTGATACACTTATCCCAAAGGGCTGACTGTTCTTCTGCCGTCATAGAATTGAGCGGCTTTTCAGTAAACGCTACAAAATGGGGAAGGATACTATTCTTTGCGGTGATTACCGCTGCATGATCTGATCCTTCCGTCCTTGTCTCTTCAATTACCTTGTAATGATCCGGGATGACCAGGATCCCGGTTTTTAATGATAATTCTTTCTTTTTCATATCGATTACCTCTCTGTTATTCCCTGCACTGCATTTAGCAGTGCAGGGTTTGTTGTTTATAAGTTGCTAATTGTTTTATTAAATTTGACTATCTCATCCGCTATTGGCTTTAATACCTTATCCTTGTAATATGGCACCTTTTTAACCCGGTTATATCCCCAAGGACTAATGATGATCGCTTCTCCGGAATTTGCCAGTGTCATGAGGTCGGACGGTGTTACGATATCCTTCTCTTCATACGATACGGATACCTTCCGATCACTGCCGCTGCCGCTCCAGCTCTGCCTGCGGGCCCGGTACTTTCCACACCAGCTACAGACCGCACGCTGTGTCTTATCCGAACTTGCCGACAGGACAATGACATACGGACAGTTTGATATCAGATCCGCCACTTCATTTTCTGTAAATGCTGACATCAGGGCTTCTGTTGACTGAGTTATAAGAAATAAAACCACCCGCCTACTCCTTAATGTCCTTGCACCATCCAATAATCGGTCAAGTTTACCGGCTGATAGGATTCTTGGCAGCTCATCGATGATGAAAATGACAGGCTTTGAATCTTCCGGCCTTTTTTCAAGCTCCGCCAGGGTCTGATTAATGATTAGCTGCATCACGTCATAATAGGCACTGAGCTTCTCTTCCCGAATCGACAGATAAATACTGTACCCCTGCTCCAGCTTATGCGGATTGATCTTTGCGCCGTTATCCTTGAATGCAAACCGGATGTCCTGATCATTCGCAAAGATGACCAAGTGGTTGTTCATTTCTGCTACAATTCCGCCTAATGTTTCATCTTCCATTGCGCTAAACTGGTTTATATACCTGTATTCTGCCGACTTCTTGTTTGACTTTGTCATCACGTCATCTATAGATTTGGCAATAGGTTTGCTCAATATCTCATCGATGATGCTGACAAAGTCAGTGATCCCGCTCTTGTAGTAGTAAATAAGAAGTCCGATTAGCAGGTTCCTTGCTGAATTCTTCCAAAACGGATCTTTAAGTCCTGCCGGCATAGATATCAGCGAATAAGCTATTGTCTGCATGGTTTCCAATATCTTTTGCCCATTGGTGTTCTTATTCAGGCTGTAAAAAGCGTCATATCCATATTTACTGCGATCCTGGGGGTTGAATATTAGATTGTGCTTATTAGCATACTTTGCTGTTTTGAAACTCAGCTCACCCTTTATGTCAACCGCAAAAATTCTTGCCTTGGGATTTGACAGCAGTGTCGGTATAACAACGCAGCTGCTCTTACCTGAGCCAGTTCCACCTATGCAGAATACATGCCCGTCGGCATTAAGCGCCCTGCACACGTATTTGCCCTTGTATTTTCCCAGTACTACCCCGGTAGGCTGCTTAAACTTCATCTTTTTCGGGACCCTGGGATACATCGCCTGCCGCTTTCCGGTGATAGCGGTTTGTTCGTTTGGTTCGTTCATGCTGTTTAACATGATAATGATCGTTGGTATGAACGAACCCGCGAACAGCCACCATGTCCTGTGACCGGTTGATATAAATCCCGGGAGCATCTTATTAAAAAAGATTAGCGCCGCAACAAATAAAATTGGCTGCAGCCAGATGCCAG
>ONTX01000372.1 GCA_900320825.1 uncultured Lachnospiraceae bacterium
GCTTTATTCGTCATGCAGTTTTCAAGGTACTTTCGCCTGAACGAATTCCTTCGTTTCAGGCTTGACTTTTAATAGTTAGTCTTTAATATATGTCTCCAGCTCTATAGAATAGAGTCAACTATCAATAATCAAATTACTATCTCTTCTCACTCCTTCGCAGGCATCGTTCATTAGCGTGCATTAACCAGTATTTCTTTTATCTCTCGCGCGATTGCTTCGATAACCGGAACCGATACACTGTTACCAAACTGCTTATACAAATGAGTGTCCGATAACTCCAGAACAAATCTGTCGGGAAACCCCTGAAGCCTTGCCCACTCGCGTGGTGTCATTTTTCTTATATCTTCATCATTAATTGCACCTTTGATATGAGTAGTCGGAACTTTGGAATGCTCACGATGATCAATTATCAGGTTGCGCTCTCTTCCCATTCCTCCGCATACGATTGTACCGGCGATACCGTCAAGATCCCTGATTTCATAACCGAACCCGTGTCCTTTAGCCTCATGCCTGGCTCTGTGCTGTCTCAGTGTTTCCATATATGTTTCCGAGAGATAATACTTTGAGGGGACGGGTGCCTCTTCCAAAATGTCCTTGATACAGACCTTTTCCCCAGCTCCCTTAGGAAACACAAACTCCCCTACATTCAAATCATCTCTAAACGCCACCACATATATTCGTTCTCTGTTCTGCGGAACTCCAAAATCTTTTGAATTCAGCACTTTCCAGAACACTTGATATCCTAAGTTTTTAAATGACTCTCTGATCACCCTAAAGGTACGGCCTTTGTCATGTTGAACCAACCCTTTGACATTTTCGCAAAAAATCACTTTTGGTTTATGATACTTACAAATTCTTACAACTTCCAGGAACAGGTTTCCCCTGTTCTGTCCTTTGAACTCGTCGTCAAAGCCCAGCCTGCCCGCTCCGCCGGTTCCTGCCTGAGAAAATGCTTGGCAAGGGAACCCGGCAAGACAAATGTCAAACTCGGGAATATCCTTTTCATCAACTTTCGTAATGTCTCCCGCGATCCCGAAACCGTCTTTAAAATTTACGCGATATGTTTTTTGTGCGAATTCATCCCATTCACATACAAATACGGTATCTATTTCATTTCCGAAAGCGTTATCAAACCCCAAACGGATACCGCCGATTCCGGCAAACAGATCTATTGACTTATATATCATTTGGTTATTTCCCTTTCCCTAACTGTCTTTTCTATCTCGTCGGCAATTTCATCGGTTCTTGACAAAATATCCTTCCCCCAATACCGTAGAACAATCCATCCATCGGAGGTCAACTGATCGGTAACCTCTTTGTCACGCTGCATATTCCGTTCAATTTTAGGGATCCAAAACTCTTGATGACTTTTAAAGTCTTTTTTCCTGTTTTCCCAATCATAACCGTGCCAGAATTCACTGTCGCAAAAAACCGCAATCTTTTTCCTTTTAAAAACAATATCGGGTTTTCCGAATATCTTGGTGACATTTTTTTGGTAACGGAGACCTCTCGCCCACAAATATTTCCTGAGCGTGATTTCAATTTTTGAATCCTTATTCCGGACTCGTTTCATATTGTAGCTGATTTGTTCTTTGGTCTTACTCATCTCAAGTATCTGAGTCCTTTACAAGCTGGCATATATCTTCAATGTTACAATCCAGGCATTCACAAATCTTGGAGAGAACTTCCATACTCACAAATTCGTTTTTCCCAAGTTTTGCCATTGAATTGTTGCTGATATGCGCCATTTCACGAAGCTGATATTTCTTCAAATTCAAATCTATCTATCAACTTTTTCCATAGTCTGTCTGTTATAACTTGCCTTCATTTACGTCTCCAAGTTCTCTCAACAACACGTTGTTTTAATCGTTTCAATTTTACTCCTATAGCGAGATAGAGTAAAATATATTTCTCTAATTGGAGAATTTTTTTCTTCATTCCTTGGAATGATCGACCTGGTCTGCATTGCATGCCTCCGATACTTCACGCGATACTTCACGCCGCCATTGGAGTATTCAATCCACATCGCGAAGCGGCCCCGACAGGAAAAATGCCGGGATCCCATATAGAGATCCCGACCTCACAGTATCGCAGAAAGGCAGAAAAGAAGTCCTTTCCCGCCGCCTATCCTCAGTTCGTCATCAATCAACACATCTTACGATTCTCTGTATATCCCTTATGACCGCTCCAGCTCTGCAGATCACGGCAAACATCTCCCTCTCTGTGCAGTGATCCTAATGTACTTCGACTGTCTGAACTACAAGACACGGTGTTCTCAGGTCGTTACAGGCAGCCCGCAAATTGTTTATTACATAATACTACTAAAGCTCTATTAACCGGATCCATTATTTCAAACAATTGTGATCGTGTTATAGATGAAGTTTTCTTCTTTAGATAAAAACTCTTCAGGATCCCCATAGCGCCTTATAAACTCTTCTTCATCAATAACAGGTATGCCCAGTTCCCTTGCTTTCTTTACTTTTGAAGAGGTGGATTCTTTGTCATTACAAATTAAGTATGAAGTTTTGGAAGACACTTTATTGGTCACTTGATAATCATCTCCCCCATCACAGGAGTACAAAATATAGTCTTCAAATTCTTGACGATTTTCAAAGTATTTAAGCTTGCCTGATATAACAAACACTAATTCATCATACTTATCTTCATATTCGTCGTCATCTTCCTCCTCTGAATCATAGAAGCCAATATTAAGTTTTCCACCTTTATAATCGATTTTGTATTCTAATGTTTCACCGCCCGATTCATTTAGAAAATCCGCTGTACAGTTAAAATCCGATGACGGAACACTCTTTGCAATAAAGGTACAAAAATCAGGTACAATTTCTGTAAAGTCATCTTTACAAAAACAGTTCCAAAATTTTATCTTCTTTTTCTCATTGTCGATTTCCATCAAACTGGTTACATCTACTTCTGCTTGCCCCCGTCCGGTCAGCCTATACTTGTAAGTCTTGGCCACATCAATTTGTTCTATTACACTAAGACATATTATAACTCTAGACGAAACAGACATTTTTCCCTCCTATACGATACGTATTTAACTGCAATGAACGCTTATTACTACTGAAGAATAGTTTTCTTCCATGCTAATACAATTTGAGTATCCCTAGATCATTATCAACAGATGATTTACCAATCATTTCTCGACCGTACTCTATTTCAAACATATGATTTTAATATCGGATCATAAATTAGAATTGTCTCTGATCCGCCATCATAGACATAGCCTCTCTTCGACCTGTCGTAGACCAGTTCCCGGTTCAGATCAGGATTGTCGGCAAAATAGACCCAGATGTCCTCCAGATCACGCTGGATTGAGCGTTCATTCACGCCAAACCAGGCCGCTTCTGCCGCTTTGCTGATCACTTCACCGTTTGTGATGCGGTTGTAAATATTGATGATACGTTCAACTCTTTTATCCATGCTAAAGAGCCCTATCCCATATAACCGATAAATTAATCGTGCTTTGCCTGCTATGACCACATCGTATCATTTCAACTTAGACAGATTATGTCCTTCAATGGATATTGTCAGATCAGTATTTCAGTTATTTTTACGTACAGTGCACATATTACCAATTATCGAGATCGGCGAGCAGGTCGTCAATCATAACTTCCTTCTCAGAGCTGCACCTCTTCTTCAGCTCCAAGTAGACTCTTGCCGTCGTCAGTGTATCAGCAAGTGCCCTGTGAGCCTGCGAATTCTCAATATCGACCTTTCTGCTCAATATGGCGACAAGAATGTCAAACATGCATGCCGGATCTCTTTCGGTTCCGGATACCATTCCTTCGAGATTGCTTTCGGTCGTCAGCTTCTTCTTAGCATCTGGTCTTGAAGCAAACGTCTGCATTCTTGTAATCGCGTTCTATGTCACTTGAGAATACGCTTACTCCTCTTCCTCATCCTCCTCATCATCTTCATCGTCAAGACGGCTGTCGAGCATTTTCACGGCAGCATCCAGTGCTTCCATATAGCCGTCCGGAAGATTACTGGTGTCGGGTTCGTCCTTACTAAGCTCAACTTCTTCGCCATTTTCCCACGCTTCGATCATCTCTTCCAGCAC
>ONTX01000517.1 GCA_900320825.1 uncultured Lachnospiraceae bacterium
AGCATATGATGCTCAGCAAGCTCCTTCTCATCGGCAAGAAGTTCTTCCTTAAGCTTCTTATCCTCTTCTTCTGTAAGCCCGCGCTTTCTGGTTCCTGCAAGAGGAAATGTGTGAAGCACTCCGTCCTGCAGTTTTACAAGAGTTTCGGGCGATGCACCTGCAAGTTCTATCTCATCCGAACAGAAATAAAACATGTAAGGTGAAGGGTTTATGGTACGGAGCATTCTGTAAGTATCAAGGAGCGAACCATCGAAATCCGCACTCAGCCTGTTGGAAAGCACGATCTGAAAAATATCTCCTTCAACTATATGGTGCTTGGCCTTGTTTACCATTTCGCAGAACTCTTCTTTGCCCATTGCAGGAACAAATTCCCCGACAGCGTGTCCTTTTGTATCAAGGGACATCTCCCCGTTTTCTATGAGGCCCTTAATCTTTTCAAGTTCCGTGCACGCTTTCTCATACTCAGTCTCAACATCATCGAGCCTGATGTTTACGATAAGGATTATCTTCTGCTTAAGATGGTCAAAAGCAATGACCTTGTCAAAAAGCATCAGGTCTATATCATTAAACCTTTCCTCATCATAACTTGTGATCTTAAGGGATTTCTCGGCATATTTTATATAATCGTAGGCAAAATACCCCACAAGCCCTCCGGTAAAGGGAGGAAGGGATGCAATCCTGGGACTTCTGTAATGTGAAAGAACTTCCCTGATCCTGTCCTGGGGGCAGTCGGTTTCCGTTATCTCATCACCCACTTTGAGCTTTCCGTCAAGGCAGGTGATCTCTATTCCCGGGTCATATCCCAGAAAAGTATATCTTCCCCAGTTATCATTATCTCCGGCAGATTCCAGCAGATAACAATGGTCCGAAGCATTCTTAAGGATCCTGAGCACCTGTATGGGTGTCCTCATATCGGACAGCATCTCAAGACTTACAGGAGCGATATCATACTTACCGCTTTCTTTGTACTTTTTTAACTCTTCAATAGTCATACCGGCCTCCGAAAAAAATCCACTACTGCATTTTCTCATTATTAAGAGATGTTGTCCACAATAACATTGCACTGATAAAAGCCGGCTGCTTATCGCAACCGGCTTTTATCAGAAAATGGGGTCTGTCATCTTATCAGTCATTCTTAAAAAGATCTGTTGAATAGTATCTGTCTCCGCTGTCAGGAAGAAGAGCGACAATGGTCTTGCCTGCATACTCGGGTCTCTTTGCGAGTTCGATGGCTGCAAAAAGAGCCGCTCCCGATGAGATTCCGGTCTGGAAGCCTTCCGTACGGGTAAGATCTTTGGCGGTCTCAAATGCAGCTTCATTCTCAACAGGGAATACCTCATCATAGATCTTGGTATCGAGAGTGTTAGGAACAAATCCGGCACCTATTCCCTGTATCTTGTGAGCACCGCTCTTTCCCTCCGAAAGCACGGGAGATGAAGCAGGTTCAACCGCGATTATCTTAATATCGGATTTCTTTTCTTTAAGATACTTACCTACTCCGCTTATGGTTCCGCCGGTTCCTACACCTGCGACAAACGCATCAACCTGACCGTCTGCATCTTCCCAAATTTCGGGACCGGTAGTCTTGTAATGAGCCTCAGGATTTGCGGGATTTTCAAACTGAGCGGGAATAAAGCTGTTCTCAATCTCAGCGTGAAGCTCCTCAGCCTTTGCTATGGCACCCTTCATACCCTTGGATCCTTCGGTGAGCACAAGCTCTGCACCATATGCCTTGATGATATTTCTTCTTTCAACACTCATGGTCTCGGGAAGGACGATTATGATCCTGTATCCCTTGGCTGCCGCAATGGCCGCAAGACCTATTCCGGTATTACCGGAGGTGGGCTCGATTATTGTGGATCCGGGCCTAAGTTTTCCTTCCTTTTCCGCGGCCTCGATCATCTCTTTTGCGATACGGTCCTTAACGGAACCTGCGGGATTGAAGTATTCGACCTTGGCAAGGATCCTTGCCTTGAGATCGTATTTTTTCTCAAGATTTGTCAGTTCAAGTAAAGGTGTATGTCCTATAAGTTCTGTTGCACTCTTGTAAATTTTAGCCATCTTCACTTCCTCCTTTGAGAATGACTTGTTTCTGATAAGACTACAATACTCTCATTAGGCCAACCTGTAAATTTTCAAAAATCTATTGCCCGTTATAAGTATTACTTATAACAAAAATCTCAGCCGATGAACCTCATTTCCCAAAAAATGCAGAAAAGATACAATATGAATACCCCATAAGACACGTATTTGCCTGCTTTGGACGCAAAAACCCGGTCAAGAAGCGGCACTGCCAGTTTCAAAAAAAGTACCGCCATAAGTCCGAATATACAGCTGCTCACTGCAGAGATCCTGCCTTTATAATTCAGATACCAGCCCTCATACGTCCAAAGAGTGACATGAAATCTGTTAAGCACGATCATATACGTGGCATATTCCACAGCGGTGGTGATCACGGTGCTGCCTATAAAAATCGCAAAGGGATTCTTTATTTTTCCGAAAACGAAATAGAGGATGAGTATGCCGAAACCGTATATGGGACAACAGGGAAGATGAAGAACTCCCCGGTCCATATAAGTTTTAAACAGAACGTAGATGCAGGTGATCTCATAAAGCCATCCGATAAAGGATGCCGCAAAAAACATGAGCAGATATTTTGCAAGCACATATTTACGCCCGGACATCTGTTTTACTCCCCCGTTCGAATCTGTTATCACAGTAATTATATAACAAAAACGGGTATGCTATAATACTTTCGGATATTTCCATAAGGAGGTCTTTATGAACAACCAAACCATCAGGACTCTTTCCATAGTAGTCATTGCGTTACAGTCGCTTGCTGTGCTTACTGCTTTCGGGATCATATCGATGCAGGACCGGCTCATTTCCGTATTTTATCATTTTATAGATGTCGACAGGAAAATCTGGCCTGCATCATTTGCCTTTATGGTCATATCGCTGATCATATATGTCATTTTTTTCAGCATGTCACAAAACAAGGTAACATCCGACAAAAAAACACTGGCCATTATATTTATCATATTATCCATTATTCTGGGTATCACCTCTGTCGGAGCACAGTTCTTTATGAACATATATTACAGCAGGCTCGGTGCCGAACTTGTTGCAAAGCATTCGGTCGTGAACAGCCTGTTAACCGTACCCGTTACTCTGTTTGCCGGTCCCGCAGCACCGCTTTTCTATTTTACATGCGGAAAATATTCATCGATTGAAATACCGGAAACGCCGCATGCCGAAGTGCAGCAGGATAACAATAATTATTAACAGACCTCTCATCAAAATTCATACAAAAACGGCTGCAT
>ONTX01000375.1 GCA_900320825.1 uncultured Lachnospiraceae bacterium
ATCGAAGAGATCCTGGATTCTCTCACCGGGATCATATCCAGAGGCTATATAATCGATTTTGCAAAATCACTTATAGCCCGGGGCACACCTTTTACATTTTCCATAATCGATCTTGATAATTTCAAATATTTCAATGATACCTGCGGACATCACGCAGGAGATCTTGTTCTTATGTATGTTGCAAGATCCCTTGCAGAGTACACATATGACTTTGGTGTTGCGGGAAGATTCGGAGGCGATGAACTTCTTGTCATCAACTTAAGAGACATTACAAATGAGTCCAAGAACAGATTCTTTGAAGGAATCTATGAAGGCGGTGAAATACTCAGAAGAAACATCATCCTTGACGGACAACAGCTTTTTATAACCGGAACATCGGGATGCGCTTCCTTCCCGGAAGATGCAAAAAGCTATAACGAACTTTTTTCCATGACAGATAAAACCCTCTACAGTGGAAAGACAAAGGGCAGAAACTGCTATGTGATCTATGATGATAAAAAGCACTCGGGCATTGAGATCAAAAATCTTGCAAGAAGAGGCATTTATTCAAACATGAAGCTTTTTGCGGAAAGCATGGAAGGCAGGGAAAGCGTTGCGGATAAGCTTACCGCCGCAACTCCCCTTTTAATGGGCGAATACCATATTTCCGAAGTTTATTATATCGATGACAAAAATGAACTTATACTCCTTCCTGACGGAGAAGTAACATGCAGGATCTTCAGTTCTTCAAACATCTTCAGAGAAGATCTGACAATAATAAATGATATTGAATCCCTGAAAGATAATGAACCGTTTTTTTACAAGATACTGAAAATGAAAGGGACCGGTTCCATGATTGCTGTAAGCCTCGGGGATAAAGGATATATGGTCTGCTGTGTCAAAAACAAACAGCGGCTGTGGCAGGAAGACGAATGCGGTATCCTGTACTTTATATCACAAATGCTGTAATGCAGATTCGGAGGAAATAAAATGGATAAATTAAAACCGAAGCTTTTTTCGGTAATGAAAAACTACAGTAAGGAACAGTTTGTAAAAGATCTGGTGGCCGGTGTTATCGTAGCCATCATCGCACTTCCGCTTTCCATCGCTCTAGCCATAGCATCGGGAGTCGGGCCTGAAGCCGGTATTTATACCGCAATAGTTGCAGGATTCCTGGTATCGTTTTTCGGCGGAAGCCGTGTTCAGATAGCAGGTCCCACCGCAGCCTTTGCCACAATCGTTGCGGGGATCGTTGCAAAGGACGGTACGGAAGGACTGATGGTTGCAACCATACTTGCGGGATTATTTCTGATCATCATGGGAATTTTCAGATTCGGAAACCTGCTGAAGTTCATTCCCTATACAATCACCACGGGATTTACCGCAGGTATTGCCCTGACTCTTTTTATCGGACAGATAAAGGACTTTACGGGCATTACATATATGAATGGCGAAAAGCCGATAGATACCGGTGATAAGCTCTATGCCCTTGCAAGAAATTCGGGAACCTTTAATGTACAGGCATTTCTGATAGGCATCCTGGCACTTGCGATACTGATTGTATGGCCCAAGATTTCAAAAAGGATCCCCGGATCACTTATCGCGGTAATAGTGACTGCGGCTGTTGTAAAATTCTTTGACCTGGATGTCACCACCATAGGAAAAGCATTTACGGATATCCGCGAAGGACTTCCGGTCCTTACATTAAACAGATCTCTTCTTTCCATGCAGATGGTACGTTCCCAGCTTTCAAATGCAGTGACCATTGCACTTCTTGCGGGAATTGAATCTCTGCTCTCTGCCGTTGTGGCGGATTCCATGATAGGTTCCAAGCACCGCTCCAACATGGAACTTATCGCACAGGGTATTGCAAACATCGGATCGGCATGCTTCGGCGGTATCCCAGCAACAGGTGCCATAGCAAGAACCGCAGCCAATATCAAAAACGGCGGACGCACTCCCATAGCGGGAATGGTCCACTCAATAAGCCTTGTGATCGTGGTAGTATTCTTAATGCCCTTGGCAAAGCTCATCCCCATGCCCTGCATTGCGGCCATCCTTTTCCAGGTAGCATACAATATGAGCGGATGGAGAGGATTTATAAAACTGTGCAAATCATCCCCCATCAGCGATGTTCTCGTACTGCTTCTTACCTTCGGTCTTACCGTGGTATTCGACCTTGTTGTTGCAATCGAAGTAGGTATCATACTTGCAGCTCTCCTTTTCATGAAGAGAATGAGCGAAGTAACCGAAGTGGAAGGCTGGAAGGATATCGATGACGAGAACGACCCCGACAGTATCACACTTCGAACCATACCGAAACACACCGTTGTTTACGAGATCTCAGGCCCCATGTTCTTCGCAGCGGCCGGCAAGATATTAAACATTTCATTTAAAGAAGATACAAAAGTACTTGTAATAAGAATGAGAAGCGTAAGTGCCATAGACGCAACCGCAATGCACAATCTGGAAACACTTGCGGATGACTGTGATAAGAAGGGAATTCAGATAGTGCTCTCACATGTTAACGAGCAGCCCATGACAGTCATTAAAAAATCCGGTTTTGACAAGAGGATCGGAGAAGAAAACTTCAGACCGCATATCGATATGGCACTTAAGAGAGCTGAAGAGATCGCAGGAGAATAAAAAAGATGGGGGACGGAAAACCGTCCCCCATCTTTTTTTACCAGATACAGATCCTGTCTTCGGGTGCAAGGTACATTGCATCACCTTCATGGATATCATATGTATCATAGAATTCTTCGAACTGCTGATTTACGGCATTTATCCTCAGATAATATAAAGGGTGTTCGTTGAAGATATCGCCCTGTTCAACTATGAGAGTTGACTGCTTGACCCAGAGCCTTGAATGGCTTCTGAACAGTTTATCGTAATCAAATCCGTCTATATCCGATGCAATCCTGAGAATGATCTGCATTCCGGTAATATCGGCAGCAGCCTCACCTCTGTAGATATGTCCGTCGCATTTATTATAGGGGTAGGGAACAAATGTGCTGAAGTAATCTGCAAGTCTTTCTGCTCTTTCGTTATAAGTCTTATAGTCCTCTTCAGGCATCCATCCGCCGGGATTATCTTCATCAACCACCATATTACCGTTCTTGTCATACTGAATTCCCATGGGATCAAATCCGTGTGTCAGTTCATGACCTATGACCTCTCCCAAAGTCCCCAGCTTTTCTTCGGTTGTCATATCCTTCCTGTAGGTTCCGTCCGTTATAAATCCGTCAAGGATAAAGAACTGGTTGAAAGCACCGTAGTAAAAACAGTTATTTACAGTGGTGGTGCACTCAGTCTGAATATCGTACCTCCAGTCACCGCTTATACGCTCTTTTCCGACAAATCCTGCCATATGCTTTCTGGTATTGTTCTTAAGTAAAGCATACGCGTCAAGATATCCCATGCCCTCATCCACTTCAAGATAGGAAGTATCGATCAGGGTGTCCGGTCTTAAGATGTTAAACTTCATATTATCGAGTTTTTCTATAGCAGCTTTCTTTCCTTCATCGGACATCCACTCTTCGTCTTCGATGATCTGGCGGAAAGCATCCTTGATCTGTCCGGCAAGAGCCGTGATATCTTCTCTTTCTTCATCATCTACAAAATATGTCATATATGCATTTTCGGATGCAACTCCGACAATGCTCCTTACTTCAAGAAACTCATAAAGGTACCGCTCATTTAAGGTCTCTTCATCATAAAGATCAGCTCCCTCATGCGCATAATAGGCATTCAGGGAATCAAGATCCAAATATTTAGATGCCTCATATGCAGTATGGGCAAGGCAATAGGATTTAAGATTCGAAAGATTTTCTTTTGTATAAAGTTCATCAAGAGCTCTCAGATATGCGGGATAATCTGCATTTACGCAGCCGCACTCCATTCCGCGGGCTTTAAGGATACGAACAACGGGGAAATTTGTGCACTCCAAAGACAGATCATCCAAAGGCATGGGAGTCAGCAATGCATCATTTTCATCTTCATCATCGCTGATCCAGTCTTTTTCAAGGAGAATATCTTCCACTTCATGGAATTCATCAAGTATCCTGTCCGTATCATCACTGCTGTAACCTGATCTTTCAAGGATATATCTTACCGTGATATCATATTCGGCACGAAGCTCCGGGATCTCATCTTTTTCGGAATTGTTGAATATTCTCGGAAGTACAGAGAATTCGTCGCCCTGTATGGTAGCGATCCAGTGTGAAGTATCCTTACTGTCAAGAGTTGTACGGAATGTAAAAAACATGCAAAAAGGATCTATGGCAGGATCTGAAAGATAATCACTCATCTCATCGATGCTTCCTATGTTTTCAATGGCATCAAGATATTTTTTTACGGGAGCAACTCCTTCTTCATTTCGCTTTTCCCAATCCGTGGCAATATCATAATACCTGCGAACTCTCCGGATATCTTCCCCGTCATATTTTTCACGGTCTTCAAACATTTCACGTTTTTTTTCAGAAATATCATTTACTTCATCCGTGGGGGATACCATATCACCGGTAAACCTGACATTGGTCTTTGAAAGCCATTCATAATTGGATGAAGTATAATAATCGTTTTTCAGACCGGGATCTTCTATCTGGGAGGCAACACCGTATATTGAACCGTCAACCCACTGGCTGTCATCCACCCAGATAACATCCGGTGAGTCTTTGATCTCTGCCGCGTCGCTTTCAAAGGCGGTGCTTTTTTTCGCAAATCCTGTTTCTTCATCATATTCATAGGCAAAAACGCTTATGCCGTCAGATACAAAAAGTTCGGGTATCCCGTCACCGCTTCTGTCTGAAAGGGTGTAGCTGACACCGGGAGTATATGCAGAAACCTTAACACCGGACAAATACATAATCTCCTCAGGATTAAATTCATATTCGGAAGATTTGGCGATCTCTATGGTATCAGCGGGGACAAAAGCATTTTCAGCTGAAACAGTCTGACCTGCGTTTTCTTCTCCGACAGGTACGGGATCGTTTTTTAAACCGCACCCTGAAATGCAGGCCGCAAAAAGACTTCCGCAAAGTAAAAAACAAAAATGTTTATAAATAAGGTTTCTTTTCATTTTAACAAGCTTTCCTCCCAAAATCATACTTGGAAAAACTTATCATATTTAAAGTCTTTTTTCAATAAAAAAGGACACCGGGAAAATATTCTCCGATGTCCTGTTAATACTTCTCGATATGCTTTAAACCAGCATAAATCTTATCAAACGATTCCCTGAGCCTTCATTGCGTCTGCAACCTTAAGGAAACCTGCGATGTTGGCACCTGCAACATAGTCACCCTCAAGACCATACTTCTTGGAAGCATCGTCAAGATTGTGGAAGATGTTGATCATGATGTTCTTGAGCTTGGAGTCAACCTCTTCGAAGGTCCATGAAAGTCTCTCGGAGTTCTGGCTCATCTCAAGAGCTGAAGTAGCTACGCCGCCTGCGTTTGCTGCCTTGCCGGGAACGAAGTAAACCTTGTTCTCCTGGAAGTACTTGGTAGCATCAAGAGTGGTAGGCATGTTAGCACCTTCACAAACCGCGATAACGCCGTTTGCAACAAGCTTCTTTGCATCATCGAGATTAAGCTCGTTCTGGGTTGCACAGGGAAGAGCGATGTCAACCTTGATCTCCCACTGATTGGTTCCCTCAGAAGCCTTGTCATGATACTGAGCTGAAGGTCTCTTAGCTGCGTACTCGGTAAGTCTTGCCCTCTTAACCTCTTTAACCTCCTTAAGGAGTTCAACATCGATTCCTTCGGGATCATAGATCCATCCGGTAGAATCGGAGCAGGTAACAGGCTTAGCACCGAGCTGCTGAGCTTTCTGGATAGCATAGATAGCAACATTTCCTGATCCTGAAACTGCACAGGTCTTGCCGGCAATGTCGATTCCGTTGCACTTAAGCATCTCCTGGGTCATGTAGAGAAGTCCGTATCCGGTAGCTTCTGTTCTTGCAAGAGATCCGCCGTATGAAAGTCCCTTTCCGGTAAGAACTCCTTCATAGAGTCCGGTAAGTCTCTTGTACTGTCCGTACATAAATCCGATCTCACGAGCGCCG
>ONTX01000482.1 GCA_900320825.1 uncultured Lachnospiraceae bacterium
CCCTTCAGCCTTAAACTTTCCTTTCGAAACGCTGTCCGCATATGAATTCCACATGCCGGATACCACATCATCGTTGTAGTAATAGAGTAAGAACTGGCTCTTCAGAAGCCCTATATTTGCAGGATTTGCAACCTTATCATCATCCGCATTAAGAGGGTTTGAATATATGACAGTTCCGTTTCTTTTATCATAAACGGCAACATTTGCGGTTTTTGTATCGGTATAAAGTTCCAAAAACTTACTTTCCGCAACTTTTTCAAAGCCCGGAACACTGCCGCCGGAAAGGCTCACAAATGCTCTGCCCTCTTCATATTCATATTCACTGATATATTCCTTATATCCCTTATAGGAAACGTAATGCACAAAGTAATATCCAAGATACAAAAGGAAAACAAACACACCTGCTACTATGAAAAGCACAGGCAGATGACGCAAACTGACTTTCTTCAATTTTCCTTTTATCTTTTTATACATTTTTAAGACCTGAATATTATCTCCGTATATATACTCTTAACAAAGGTCATTACTTTACCCGTGAGATCAAAAAGCAAAAGTATCAAAAATACGATCACCAAAAATGCGGCAAAGGTAAGGATAAGAGTAACAATGGTTTTCCCCAGAGTATAGTTATGGACCTGCATAATTCCGATGAGCATCACAATGATCCCGTAAGTGATACCCGCATAAAGAAGGACCAGATAAAAAGCCTGCTCTCCGTCTGCGATAAACCTTGAAAGGATCGTTGCAAGGACAAGGGTTATGGTAACAGGCACCGTGCCGTAACCAATGGCAATTGCTATATCCTTAAGTCTCCCCTCTCCGTTCATAAGACAGGTTACGGACCAGTTGCTGATACACATAAGCAAAAACAGGATCAGCACCGACATAAGTTCATACACAGAGTCAACGGATCTTGGATCCACATCGTTTACAACAAATCCGGCAAGAAGCCTGTTTGCGGTAAATGCAAATGACATAAGGATAACGCTTAAAACGGCAATGGGAACACTTCCTTTTTCCTGATGACGGATCCAGTAAAAACCGTCCATGGGATGGGAAAGGGTATAAAAAAGATATTTGATCTTTTCGGAAGAAAAAGCCTTACGCATCACAGTCTCCCTTTTTCTTCATCTTTTTTATCTTCGGATATGCATATATTCCCAACGCACCAAGAAACAATGCGGTAAGAATGATATTTGCATGCCGCCTTAATAACTCATTTCTGTATCTTTTGAAAGCAACGGAATAATAGCTTCTTGCCATACCAAGCTTAAGATATTTCATGGCCTGCTTATAATCACCCGAGGTAAGATAAGCCTTGCCTATACCGGTATTTGCAAGTTCGTTGTTCTCATCAAGAAGAAGTACCTGCTGCCACAAAGGAACCGCAAGGGACTCGTCACCGCCGAAGCGGAGTGAAACCGCCTCATTTATAAGACGTCCGTACCGGGTCTCTTTGAAATATGTTATTTCCGCCTTGGTTGCATCAAGAGCGATGATATCCCCGCCCACCTTTTCAATTGCAACGGGATAACGGAAATTGCCCTTTGCCTGGCCTATTCCCCCGAAGATATATAAGAGATTTCCTTCGTGGTCATATGTGAAGATCCTTCCGCGCTTTCTGTCGAGACAGGAATAGATCCCGTTTTCCCTGTAAAGCACATCCGTAAACTGTGAGGGGCCGGCATAATCGGTTGTGTCGGAGATCTGAAGATCGCCTCCAAGATTTCCATTACTCCCCTTCCTGATAACATCCTGACCTTTGGGATTAAGACGTCTTACTCCCTGAACTCCGGCAGGATCGATATTCGAAGCATATACAAAACCGTCGGGATCAATGTCCACTCCCGTAAATTCAGTGGGAATAAAAAGTCTGGACTTTTCTCTTTCTTCCTTGGTTGCTATCCTTCTCCAGAACTTTTCCCAAAGAGTGATATCAACGGATATGGTCCCGAAAAATCCCGTGAACTCACCGTCTGTTTCAAATACCATGATACCTTCGAACATATTCTGTGCAACGCAGTATACTCTGTCCGCATAGTCCACTGTTATCTTAAGAGGCACAAACACAAAGCCCTCTTCCAAAACTTCAGACTCAGGATTTTCTATCATCCTTACAAGTGATCCGTCCCTTGCAAGAACAACTATGCGGTGATTCTGTGAATCTGCGATATAAAGCTGGTCTTTTTCAGAATACGCAACACCTGTAGGCTGGTTGAAGGTATCTTTTTTTCCATCATTTAAAAATGAATCAATGATACCGCATACCTTTTTTGCATCGGACGAAAGGATCACGATCCTGTTGTTACCGGTATCCGCAAGAAAGATCCTGCCGTCTCCAGATACGCACATATCCTGTGGAGTGACAAAACTTCCGATGTCATTTCCCTCAAAGGCAAGGTCAAGTCCCGAGACGGTATAATCGGGCTCATAAGCTGCGGGAGTATATACGATGTCTTCCCAGTAATTGTAATTATAGGTCTGATAAGGAAGACCCAGGGCATGAGGATATACGGCAAGGCTCATTATAAGAGCTGCCACTGCAGTAAGTGCAGATATAAGTTTTAATGTAAATCTTCTCTTCATCAAAACTTAAGGGTTACTCCTTCATTCCGGATGTTGTCATGGTTTCAAGTACATTACTCTGGCAGAGCAGGAAAAATACGATGGGGATCGCCGCGATGATAAATGTCACGGCGGCAGCCGCACCCGCTCTTGCAACACCTCCTGCGGTTATCTGCTGGAGTGCATACTGCAGGGGTTTTAACTGTTCATCCCTTAGAAACATGGAACCAGTATTGATCCACATCTGCTGGAACTGGAAGATCGCAAGGGTAAGCCATGCAGGCTTAACATTGGGCATTATGATCCTCCAGAAGATCTGCCACTCCGATGCTCCGTCAAGCTTTGCCGATTCCCTGAGAGAATCCGGGATCTGTTCCATGAACTGTTTCATCAGATAAAGTCCCATACCGAAGGACCAGGCGGGAAGTATAAGTGCAAGATAGTTATTGTTTATATGGAGCATGCTTATGATCAGATACTGGGGTATCTGTGTTACGGTCCATGAAAACATCATGGAAAGGACCACCATGTTAAAAAGGATATCCCTTCCGGGGAATTTATGTTTTGCAAGAGGATAAGCAGCAAGGGAAGCACAAAGAACATGCCCCACTACTCCGCCTCCCGTAATGATCACGGAATTGAGGATGTATCTGGAAAAAGGTATCCACGAATCATTCATCAGGGTGAAAAGATCCGAGAAATTTGTAAAGACCGGATTCCTGACAAAGATCTTCGGCGGGTACTGGTAAAGTTCATCCAGAGGCTTTACCGCATTGTTAACGATCATAACAAGGGGCAGCACCATGAAGATACCGCAAATGCCCATAAGAATGAAAAGCAGTGTATTGCCCGCAATGGATCTGTTTATCTGTTTGTTTTTCCTGTGCCGGAAGAGTTTCTTTAACATGCTTTTCATGTCATTCACCAACCCTTCCCAAAAGCTTTTGCACCAGCTTATTGGTTCCTACCATAAGGAGGAACAGCACTGTCGCTATAGCTGAAGCATAACCCATCTCAAAACGGGTTGAACCGTAATCAAGAAGATGGGTAACAACCGTTGCACCGGCATAGTTAACCGAAGGGTTGCCGGCAAGATTAATGGATATATCAGCAACGGCAAAGGACTGGGTGATCTGCATGACCGCACCGAACATAAGCTGGGGCTTCATGGCAGGCAGTGTCACATACCAAAGTTCCTGCCATCTGTTCTTAACACCGTCTATAGCCGCCGCCTCGTAAAGGTTCTTATCCACTGTCTGGAGTCCCGCGATAAAGCTGAGGAAACCGGTACCAAGGGAAAGCCAGAGCTGTACCACTATAAGAACGGGAAGGACATATTTTTCCGTCTGCATCCAAAGTATGGCTTCATCAATGATGCCAAGTTTAAGGAGCAGTCCGTTCAGATATCCGTACCTGTCTCCCGTCAGTATCAGATTCCATACAAGGTAAGCATTTCCGCATATGCTGGGAGCATAAAAGATAAGGGTAAGAAAAGCTCTTAA
>ONTX01000093.1 GCA_900320825.1 uncultured Lachnospiraceae bacterium
GCCTTCGCATGCCAGATGGAATCTGGTGGATGCAGGTGCTTTGTAAAAATCCGTACTGTTCCGAATATAGTTCATAAGCTTTGAGATGCCCTCTTTCTGCACAGAACCAAGTAGTTCTTCGAATCTTCGGATGTTCTCTTCAATGGTTGGCATGTTTCTTTCCTCCAGTTCTTAAAAGAAGCACAATATCAAAATACGGCAATTTTCTATAATTTTAATCCATAGTTAAAAGCATACCAATCGAAATCTGCTTCTGCAGAATAGTTTGCAAACGTTGCCTTCATCTATATAGAAAAGATAACATCCTTCGATTTTCTCTGACTGCCTGCGACAAATTATCGCGTATTTTTACGAAATCCTACCATATATACTAAGCTATACGCTAATCGCAAATAGATTATATACATTCAATTTGATTTTCTGAGGTAAAGACTTAGTTTCCTCAAAAAATGTCTTTAGATCTGCACGTGCACCTTAATCCCATTTGAGAAATGTATTATAATTAGGAAGGAAAGACGATCAACCGGCAAGATGATCTGCAAATATATAAAGCTGAACCATAAATACTCAAGACTTAGAAGGTGGTTTTCATGACAATAGGCGAACGGATATTACTGCTCTTACGTGAGAGAGGGATGACACAAAAAGAGTTTTCCGTAAAGACAGGTATACCTCAAAGTACTATCAGCGAATGGCGTTCAAAACGTCTGAATCTGGCAGCTGATAAAATAATGATCATCTGTGAAGCTCTGGATGTAGACCCTGTCTACCTCATTTCCGGCACAAAGAATGTATCACGTTATGAGAAGACAAAATCTCTGGTTATATATAATGACAGTGATGAGTATCAGATGCTGTTAAAATACCGCAATCTTTGTGAAGACAATAAGAAACGTCTACAAGGATATGCGCTGGCGTTGGAAGATTTGCAGAAAAAATAGTAATCACAGCGTATAATGTTTAGCTACAGTTTAGGAAGAAAGGAACTAACTATGAATGAAGAGTATGCGAAAATGCTTGCGAAAACTAATCCGACAAGATATCGAATGACATGTGATCTAGGTGCAAGGGTTTTGCCGTGTAGTGACTGTACACATAGAATTGGAATAGAATTAATGTGATGCACTTCCAAATGGAATATCAAGAGATGTTTTATTAGCAATCGATAAAAAGCATGATTATGAATGTGCACCGGGAATTAAATTAACCCTGAATCCGTGAAGTTCATATGTAATAAACAGGCAGAATTCCTTTAGCTACCGCATTTATCACAACTCCATATTGCTGTCATTGCTTCACAGATTCAGGAAATAATTAATGTTGAAGTATACAAGTTATAAATAATATGGAAAATGTATTGCTTAAATATCTACCATTGTATTAGCATAACTCATCAATCAATGAAACGCTTTCCGAAGACAAAATCGCTCTTCTAACGAATCTTATGAAAAATGATGCATTATAACCATTTAATACACTGATTTTGAGGGAACTATTATGAAAAAACAGTTTACAATCCGGTCTATTATTTCTATTGCATTAGTAATCATCTTCGCCTTTATCATTGGCAAAAAGATTTATTTTAAGGCCGCTGACAGTGGAATTAATGCTGAACCATACATTAAGAATGTTTCTGACAAAGACATAGTTGTATCGGGCGAGACTGCTTACGTCGATTCGCAGATTCTTGTGAATATGAAGGCAGGAACTTCAAAAAAACAACTGACAAATTGGGTAAAGAAGTATGGTGGCGTCATCGTTGGAGAAATACCGGTTTCTTTCACTTATCAGGTAGAGTTTCCGGCAGGCATGTCGCAGAAAGAACTTGAGGATATAATAGATTTTCTTGAACAGCAGGAACAGGTTGATCTTGCGATTCTTCATTATGCAACGCTAAAAGATGTTGAAAGCATTGGTTATTCTGATGAAGAGTGGACTCCTACAGAAGGGCAGACTCCCAACACACCGTTTGAAGAGACTGATGATACTTGGGATTCAGTGTATCCTGATGGACCAAATTGGTGGGCTGAGGCTATTTGGCTATCGGGTATCGGAAATATGGATAGAGAGTTTTGTCCTATTAAAGTTGGCATAGTCGATACTATGTTTGATACCTCGCATCCTGATATAGAATCAGCGTTTATAAAAGCATATCAGAATCCCGAAGATGTTGCTACAAAATACTCTAATGCATCTGACAGCGAAGATGAAGAAATCAAGAACGAGGCGTCAACGTACGCACACGGAACGCATGTTGCAGGAATAATAGGTGCACGAGTCAATAATCACGGCATAGCAGGTGTCGCACCAAACGCACAAATCTATGGCTTTTCTCTCCATGGAATAGATGAGAAAAAATATACCGCTACGATTGAAGTGGAATATGCAATTGCCACTCTACTAAGAGATGGTGTTCAGATAATCAATTATTCCATGGGACATAATGATTTATTTAATATAGTCGCTCAGATGGCTTCGCAAAAGAATCCTAATGAACTGACTGCTGATGAACAAAGTGTGCTTGAAAAGGTCGAAAATGAACGTCGCTTTCTTGAAGCATTCTTCAGACATTGTGAAAGTCAATATGATTTCTTGTTTTTCAAAGCCGCCGGAAATGCAAATAACAAGTCAATTGTGAGGGCAAGTGAGGAAGACTTAATCGATGATAAGATTCAGACATGTGCAGGATACCGATATTACAATTCTGAAAGAGATTCATCTTTAAGTCCTGAAATGATAATTACAAACAAGAAAGTTTCTTGCAAAGACGAAACGTATTTTGACGATGAGGATGTAAGGGCATCAATCCTATATATTGGTGCAATGGATAGGATTGATAAGCATGGTAAGTTCAAACCGGCAGCATTTAGCTGTATAGATGCAGATATTCTGACACCCGGTGTAGATATCTTGAGTGACTTTCCAGAGGATAGAGTGGGATATATGTCCGGAACATCAATGGCTGCGCCAATTGCATCCGGAATAGCAGCCATGGTATGGGGAGCCAATCCCAAATTAAAAGCATCTGAAGTAAGGGATATTCTAATTAATGCACAAAGGCCTTTCGAATCAGTTTTGGAATTTGCGGAAGTACCATTAACTAATACTTCTGATTATGCTATGCTTAATGGTTTTTACGCAGTAAATGCTGCAATAGGAAAGCGTGAAAGCGAGAGCATTCCAACTAGTAGCGAAAGTAGTAACTTAAATCAAGAGTATGCTGTTATAATGGGATGCCTATATGAGGAAGCAGAAAACAGCCCGCAGATTGACTTGGAAAACGCAACGGATATTATGTTGACAATAACAGATGATAAAGAATTATATCAGAAAGATGCAAATGAGCTGGAAGAAGGTGGGGGATTTGTTTTTTTCGTAAAACCCGGAAAATATCGCCTAACAGTTGATAGCTCATATTATGATCCATGTGAGATAGAAGTGACGGCAGAAGAAGGAAAAGTTAATTACCAAGCTCTCGGTCTTACTCGAGAAGAGGTAAAGAAAAGATTGCTAAATGAGTATAAAGATTCTTTAAATACTTATTATGGGAATTCATATCAGTATGTCGTTTCGCTGCAGCGTACTGAACAATCTGTTGGTGCAAATACAACGGCTGAAGATTTTGATGCCGGACGCAAAATAGGATCTGTAATTGATGATTTTGATGATGACGGTGAACCTGAGTTATTGGTTATAGCAACAGATGATGATTTTAATATAATTTATGAGATGTATGCTGTAAACGGTAATGAGGTTTCATTAGTTGCCCATGATACAACAATTGCTGATGATAGATATGGAAATGTTACTCTTCCTATGTCAAGTAGACGAGGATCTGAGGACTGTGCTCTCATTAGCTGTTTTGTTGAAGAAGCAACACACAAAATCTTTTTGCAGGTGTCCTACAATATCAGTGCTTTTATTGATGGTCATTGTACATTTATTACTAATACAAGATACGCAGGTGGTAATTTTTATGATATGCACGGTTTATGTGTTGTGGGTTCTTCCTGTGAAGACGGTTATCCAAGATATAACCTTGAACTGTTAAGAATGGGGGTGCCTTATCCTAATATAAAAGAAATTTTTGAAAGCTTATCGCCACTGTATGATTGTTTTGATGATGGTATATATGAGATTTTTCATGCAAGACAAAATACCATAGATCTGGAATATGATGAAAACGACAGACTTTCATCCATTCGTGCAAGAACACTATTTGATTCACAAGAAGAATTATATAAGAAGCCCCTTGAAAAACGAAACACGGAAACGTTATCTATCGAAAAACAACATGAGCTATATACACCCGTCATCGAAGAATATGATAAAAAAATGAAATCTTATGGAGCGTCTGAAAATGGCGTCACCCGTGCTACTTACTATTGTTACATTGATGTAGATGGGAACGGCACAGAAGAATTATTAGTAGATTTTGAACTTAATAGGTATGGAGGGTATAAGCTAAATAGTATTCAAGATGAGAGCGGAGATTGCTTTGGAATGTATACGATAATAGACAGACAACCAGTCGCCGTTTATGAACCTCATTTCCGATCAATGAACGAAAAGGGTCCTTTTGTAAGAGTATTGCCAGGAGATTCTTTGGTTACTATTGTAAATGGTTACTATTTGGAGTCTTATGTCTATGAGTATTATGTATTTAAAAACAATACTCTGTCTGATATGCCTATTATGACTGCAAACTATACTTATGATGCAAATTATTATGTTATTGACGAGTATAGATACAGTCAGGAAGAATTCTTTGGCTTATTTAAAGAAACAGATGCGTATTATATGCGCATTTTTCATGAAGATGAATTTGTTCCATTTGTAGGTGAATAATAATCACCTATTAGAAAACACTCTGGATATACTATACTCCTTATCATGAGTTAAGAGTAGGTTAGAAAAGTTCGAAGTCCGGGCTCAAAGAAATGGAGCCTGATATGATCTTCAGGCCCCGGATTTCGTACTTTTCTTTTGAA
>ONTX01000379.1 GCA_900320825.1 uncultured Lachnospiraceae bacterium
GAAACCTTATCTTTTGCAAGGCGAAACCTTATCTTTTGCCTCACGAAAAGTAATCTTTGGGAATCCAAAACATGATTTATCGCTGTGCAATATATCAATTGCACAGCGATAAACTCAAATGAAAAGTAGTGGCCAAAAGGGTTTGGCTAATCAATAAATCATCATTACAAATATTGTATTTTTTAAGGTGGGATACAAATTCACTATTTTAATAATTGATTGTAAAGCAGTTGGATGTCATGTTTCAATTGCTCGAATCCATCATTCTTTTCAAGAGTTTGCTCATTCATATAGATTCGTTTATTAACTTCAATCATAACTGAATGGTATTTTGTCGGAACAGAAAATGTTTTACTGTTGGAAAACGGCACATTCATTCCAACCTTATAGCCAAGGGATTCAAAATGATGGACAATGTTTCCAATGACAACATTATCAGGACATGTCTCATCGTCATTATATCCAATGCATATATCTATGTTTGGTGGATTGGAGTTTAAGAGATTCGGCTTACTGGAGAAACTGTGGCAATCTATTAACAGGGTGTTTTCACCCATTGCAAAGAGTTCTTTGGAAACCAATGAATGATAATCGACATAAATATTAAATGCTTCCTTCATTGTGTTGAAAGATCGGATGGGCCAAACAGATGGTTTTGTATTCCCATGAAATCTTGAATAGCAAATGCCCAGTCCATCTTTCTCCAAAGGGTCATTTACCAGTCGTTCCACATCACAGTACAAACGACAATATGGGAATACCACTGAGTTTATGTGCTCTGTCTCTTGTTGAGGAACATATAACTCGTCCGTATAGTAGTCTATAAGCAATCTTTCATCATCGTCTAAATCATTAAAAGAATTATTTGATTCTGAAGGAAAAGAAGATGACGAATGTGGAATATGAAGAAGAATGTTCATATAACATCTTGGATTGTTTACACGAACTCTAAAAGTTTTATGAATTGCCCCAACTCTTTTTCCGGGAACCCCATGTGTTTCGAGAATTCTCTGTAAAGGTTGGATGAATTCCAATGAAGCATATCCTCCATGTGCTGGTACGGGGCTGAAATTACAGACTTTTCTGAAAATCTCACAAAACAAGTCATCTGAAATTTCAAAGTTCAACTCATTTTCAAGTTGATACTTAATAGTTCTAAGAGCAACTGTTGTTTCAGTGCTACCAAGAGTAGAGATATCTTCAAATCTCTTTAAACCAGCATGATGGTCAAAATTGAACCAAAATTCGTTCCCGTCCCATCTTGATCTACCTATTTTTTCCATTTTTTGTTATTTAAATCGTTATACAATAAAGGGTTCAACTTGAGTGGGTATAACGACAAGTAACAACACTTACTAGAGGAACATAAAAAATCCCTATATGCCTATAAAAGGACACATAAGGAAATCTACAATCTCTGAGCCATAATGAGTTTTTGGCGTATGCCCACATCTGCTTTTAGATAAATCGCTCACGCTCGACCATTTGTAAGTCAACTTACATGGTTCTCGCTTATTCGCGATTTTCAGCTCGCCACCGTGGCTCTTAGAGATTGCTCTATCCCTGAAGCTCGGTTGGCACGCATTACTGCGTTCTTGATGTAAATTTCCGAATTACTTCTTCAATTCTGGTGCAAAGATACTACTTTATTATCATACTTTTTACATGGGTTATAAATATTTTAAAATAATTCTTCCTCTTCTCGGGCCGATTAGGCGATGGTAACTCCTTTTCTTTATCAATCTTTTGTTGTTGAAATCTAACAAAATCCCTCCAAATAGCACATTCTAAAACACCTTGCTGCCTCAAGGTAGTTCTTTTTCCTTTTGCTTCCATTCCCTCTTCGTAGCAGCCTAAGATTCCATAAGCGTCCTGCATAATTGAAGTATTGTCTTAACTGTTTGAAATTCAATTACTAATTCACAATATCGTAGATACACACCTTCACTTTTCTTTGTAAGGTAGAATGTGGTCTTTTCTTTGCAGATATGAAATAACGGACTCCCAGTTAGGAAACTCCTCTGAGCCGAACTTAATCCATTCCCCCTTAAAACTACTTGCGCCGTTCCATCCGCTATCGTCTATGAGATAATCACCATCGATTAGATCTTTCCTGTGAGTCAAAATGATGCGTTTAAAGAACGTATCGCCGAAATATTTTTCAGCCCAAATGCGTTTGTCACCCCATGCAGATGGATTTTTCCACGGTGCCGTCGATAGAATGAACACTTCATAATGTTGGCTTAATGATTTCACAGCCTCGATAGCACCAGGCATAGGGTCCATCATGGAGAAGAACCCCGGGATATCTTGATAGTGACCTTCATACTCCTTCCTGGTCGTTTCGTCTATGTACTTCAGTGCCGAGTTATACTCCACCAACACACCATCCATGTCAAAAAATACTGTTTTCATACTTTGTTATTCTATATTTCTTCATATTTACTCACGCTAATGATTTTCTCTTCAATGCTTTCATCTATCATGAAACATTGCCGGGAGTCGATCATGGCGAAATCATCAAACTCTATCATATCATGCTCTTTGTTCAGTTTCGTGTGTCCGAAGACCTGGAACACTTTATTCAGGCCGTATGCTTTTGGAGCATGAGGTATGGCATGCTCTTCTATATCAGCCCAAAGAACGCTACCAGTCTTCTCACCAAACCACGAACGATTCCTTCCAATGACGGATAGCATTTCCTGCCCCATCGGCTTGTAATCCAATTGATTGATC
>ONTX01000383.1 GCA_900320825.1 uncultured Lachnospiraceae bacterium
AAGAACCCTCAGACCGGCGAAGCTATCAAGATTCCTGCAGCTACCGTTCCTAAGTTCAAGGCAGGCAAGGCTCTTAAGGATCTTGTAAACGGCGCTAAGAAGTAATTCAGATTTTTCTATGGGGGCGAGGTTTTGACCTCGCCCTATTTTTTAATAATCTTTTCTTTTTTTTATTCGAATTTTTATCAGGATAGTTGTGAAGCGTAATTCTTTTTTGGACAGTGAAAAAAACGATAATCTCGTAAAGCAGGCTTCGTTTCTTGCTGTTGCGGGAATTATCAGCAGGATCATCGGTCTTTTGTACAGAAGTCCTCTGTCTGAGATCATAGGTGATCTGGGACTTGGCTATTATCAGTCCGCTTACGCTTTTTACACAATAATTCTGCTGATATCCTCTTATTCAATTCCATCCGCCATATCCAAGATAATAGCGGGCAAGCTGGCTCTAAAGGAATACAGGAATGCACACAGGCTGTTCCTGGGCTCAATGGGTTATGTCATCATCGTGGGAAGCGCAGCTTCTCTTGTTTTATTTTTCGGGGCACCTCTTTTTGTTGAGGAGGCTGCTGTTCCGGTCTTAAGAGTTTTTGCACCCACCATTTTCATATATGGAATCCTTGGTGTTATAAGGGGATATTTCCAGGCTCACAGATCCATGTCACAAACATCCGTATCCCAGGTCATTGAGCAGATCGTGAATGCTGCGGTAAGTGTGGGAGCTGCGGCTTTATTTATAAAGCTCACCATGGGAACGCTTGAGGAGCCTGCTGATGAAGCATCACAGATCTTAAGGGCTGTAAGGGGCGCACAGGGAAGCGCCCTTGGTACCGGAATGGGAGTTGTTGCGGCCCTTGTATTTATGGCTTTTGTATATTTCGTCAACAGAAAGGAACTGATCGAAAGAGCGGAGAATGACTTCAGCGCAGATATCGTGGGTTACATCGATATCTTTAAATCCATTACCGGAGTCGTCACCCCCTTTATCCTTTCAACGGCTGTATATAATGTTTTCGCGCCCATCAACAACAAGATCTTTGTAACACTCTATCCCGTATGGAGAAATGTTCCCCAGGTTGTTGCAACGTCGCACTGGGGTATCTTTTCCGGAAAGGCTCAGGTTATTTCCAATATTCCAATTGCCTTTTCATCCGCCATGGCAGCTGCCATGATACCTCAGATTGCGGGATTCATGGCTTCCAAGGATACGGAGTCTGCTGCAAGAAGGATAGGCCTGGGAGTAAAGAGCACCATGATAATATCCATCCCCTGTGCGGTTGGTATCTTTGCTTTTGCTTCACCCATCATGCTCCTTCTTTTCCCTAATACAAGACCCAACATTGCCCTGGGTTCCCACTGCCTTATGGCTCTTTGCGTGAGCGTTGTGCTTATCGCACTTTCAACACTTAATTCATCAATACTTCAGTCCATCGGAAAACTGAACACTCCCATAATAAATGCGCTTATTGCTCTTGCACTTCAGACCGTGCTTCTTCTGGTGCTTTTGAAGTTCACGGATCTTGATGTTTTTGCGGTAGCAATCTCATATACATTCTATGCGGGTATCATGGCGGTTCTTAACCAGATGGCTGTAAGGCGCGCCATAGGCTATGTGCAGGAGATAAAGAAGACTTTTGTCATTCCCTTTATCTGTTCCGTGCTCATGAGCCTTGTTTCCTACGGTGTGTATGCCCTGGTGCTTCTTGCGATACCAAACGAAAGGATAGCGGTTCTTCCGGCACTTGTGGTTGCCGTTCCTTTGTATTTTGTTCTTTTAATTGTATTTAAGGGGATCACCGAGAGGGAACTTAAGAGGCTTCCCGCAGGCAGCATCATTGTAAAGATTTTTAAAAGGATTCATATGATCTGATGGCTTTTGACGGAATAACAACCGCAGCTCTTTGCTGTGAACTTAATAGAAGGCTTTCCGGAGGCAGGATCTCCAAGATCGCACAGCCCGAAAACGATGAACTTCTCATCACCGTAAATGCTCAGGAAGGTAATCTTAAAGTGATGCTTAGTGCCGATGCATCACTTCCTTTAGTCTATATCACAGACACTTCAAAAAAATCGCCTCTTAACGCACCGAATTTTTGCATGGTCTTAAGAAAGCGTCTCCAGGGCGGACGTATTTTAAGTGTGCACGGTCAGGGGCTTGAAAGGGTCATCAGGATCGATGCGGAGCACCTTGATGAGATGGGCGATGTAAAAAGGATCAGTCTCGTTACGGAGATCATGGGCAAGCATTCCAACATCATCCTGACGGAAGATGATAACGGAACGGAAAGGATAATAGATTCCATCAAGCATATCTCTTTTGCCGTAAGTTCCGTAAGAGAGGTTCTTCCCGGCAGGGAGTACTTTATTCCAAACACCATGGATAAAGCAGATATCACGGCTCTTTCCGAAGGCGGGATAAAAGATATTCTGATAAAATACCCGGGCCCTTTGTTCAAGGGTATCTATACTTCTTTTACGGGATTTTCACCTCTTGCCGCATGCGAGCTTGCTTTCCGTGCAGGTCTTGACGGTGATGCATCTGTTTCTTCTTTTTCGGATGATGAGATGGGACGCATGTCAAAAGAGCTTCTGTCATTTAGGGAGATGATAGAAAGCAGCACCTTTTCTCCCTGCATTGCATATACATCGGGAAAGCCTCAGGAGTATGCGGCTTTTGATCTTACCATGTATTCCGGTGAAGATGATGAGGTAAGGCCATTTTCATCAATGTCCGAAGTCCTGGAAAAATATTATTCCGAAAAGCAGCAGTCCGTCAGAATGAACCAGAAGTCCCAGGATCTTAAGAAGGTTGTAAAAAACCTGATAGAAAGGGATGCTCATACTTTGGATGAACAGCTCCGTCTCCTAAAAAAGACTGAAGACCGGGACAAGTACCGCGTATGGGGCGAGCTTTTAAACACCTACGGCTACATGCTTAATGGCGGAGAGGACAAGCTGGTCTGCGATAATTTTTATACAGGTGAAAAAGAGACCATTCCCCTTGATAAGGATCTTTCGGCTTCGGAGAATGCGGTTAAATATTTTGACAGATATACAAAGCTTAAGCGTACAGCAGAGGCCTTAAGCGTCCAGACTGAAAATGTAAAGGCTCGTATCGAGCATCTTGAATCCGTTCTTACCGGCATTTCCCTTGCTGAGAGTGAGGAGGATCTGGCATGGATCAGGAGGGAACTTGCTGACGAAGGTTATATCAGGGAATACGCACCCAAGGGAAAGAAAGTTAATCTTAAGGGCGAGCCCCTGCATTACATTTCATCCGACGGCTATGACATTTACGTTGGGAAGAACAATCTTCAGAATGATAAGCTCACATTTAAGATGGCTGTGGGTGCGGACTGGTGGTTCCATGCCAAGAAGATCCCGGGGTCCCATGTGGTCTTAAAGGTTAAGGAAGCAGGAGAGCAGCTCCCCGACAGAGCCTTTGAAGAAGCTGCGGCCCTTGCTGCATATTATTCCGCAGGCAGGGAGCAGAACAAGGTGGACATCGATTATGTCCTTAAAAAAGAGGTGAAAAAGCCCTCGGGAGCAAAGCCCGGATTTGTTGTCTACTACACGAATTATTCCATGACCATTGCACCTGATATCAGCGGCCTGAAAGAAGCGGGAAGTTCATAAGCTTTTTTGCGTTTGTACGCCGATTGTGGTATCTTATATAAGCACATATCTGCATTTAATCACATTATTTCGGAGAAATGTATGGTCAGATCAATGACAGGCTTCGGAAGAGCCGAAGTCACCAAAAACGATAGGAAATACACTGTTGAACTTAAGTCCGTTAATCACAGATATCTGGATCTTTCCGTGAAGATGCCAAGGGTACTTGCTTCCTTAGAGGGAAATGTAAGGGCAGAGATCAAGAACTACCTCAAAAGAGGCAAGGTGGATGTATATATATCCTTCGAGAATCTCTCTGAGACCGGAGCTGACCTTAAGTACAATAAGGAACTTGCATCAAAATACGTTAATTTTATTCAGGAGATCTCTTATGATTTTTCTCTTGAAAACGATCTCAGAGCCACAAGGCTCGCAAGTTTCCCCGATGTTTTCGAAGTAATAGGCGAGGAAGATGACGAGGATGAGCTTTGGGCAGGTCTTAAGGAAGCGGTTGATGAAGCCTGCATGAAGATGGTTGAAACCAGGAAGGCTGAAGGCGAGAACCTTGTTAAGGATCTTAATGCCAAGCTTGATAATCTTCTTGAGATAGTTGAATTCATCAAAGAGCGTTCACCCAGGATCGTTGATGAATACAGGGAAAAGATCTACGCAAGGGTTAAGGAGATCCTTGGAGACAACACCCCGGACGAGGGAAGGCTCCTTACGGAAGTTACCATTTTTGCAGACAAGATCTGTGTTGATGAAGAGATCGTAAGACTTTCATCCCATATTCAGTCCATGAAGAGTGAACTTTCAAAGGACATCGATGTGGGAAGAAAACTTGACTTCATCGCCCAGGAGATGAACAGGGAAGCAAATACTACACTTTCCAAGACCACCGATCTTGAGATATCCAACAAGGGTATCGAGCTTAAGACAGAGATAGAGAAGATCAGGGAACAGATTCAGAATATCGAGTAAACACGAAGCGATTCGTATCAGTACATATGAAAGGAGAACGTGATGAGCAAGGGTATTCTCACAGTCATATCCGGTTTTTCCGGTGCGGGCAAGGGTACGGTCGTTAAGAAGCTCCTTGAAAAAAGCGATGACTTTTGTCTTTCCATTTCAATGACCACAAGGGATCCGAGACCCGGTGAAGAAGACGGCGTATCATATTTCTTTGTTACGAAAGAAAAGTTCGAAGAGACCATTGCGGCAAACGGGCTCATTGAATACGCACAGTTTGCGGGCAATTATTACGGCACTCCCAGAAAATATGTGGAGGAAAAACTTGCCGAAGGAAAAAATGTCATCCTGGAGATTGAGATGCAGGGTGCAAGAAACATAAGAAAACTGTATCCCGATTCTTTGATGCTTTTTATCACACCGCCCACTGCGGATGAACTGGAAAGAAGATTAAGGAGCAGGGGAACCGAGACGGAAGAAAAGATCCGGGCAAGACTTTCCAGAGCTTATGAAGAGTCAGAAGGCATCGACCTGTATGATTTCATTATCATCAATGATGATCTTGATAAATGTGTAAGTGATGTTTTTGAGTCCATAGAGACCGCAAAGAGACAGCCTGTGAGAAATGAAGACTTCATAGGTGATCTCAAAAAGGGACTGGAAAAGTTCCACAAGGCTTAAGGCCTGTTTTCAATCAGTTAGTTTTATGCCCATGTGGCGAAAAGGAGAATAAATATTATGATGTTACATCCCTCTTATGTTGACATGATGGACGCAGTTAACTCTGATGCTCCCGAAGGCGAGGAGATCGTTCAGAGCCGTTATTCCATCGTAATGGCTTCCGCTAAGCGTGCACGCCAGATCGTATCCGGCGACGACCGTCTTGCAGGAAATCCCGATGACAAGCCTCTTTCCGTAGCTGTTGAAGAGCTTTACGAAGGACAGGTTCATATCCTTCCTACCGTTTCCGACGCACAGTAATCTATTAACGGATGATTTTATCTTGAAGATATTTTTGATCTCACTCGGATGTGATAAGAATCTTGTTGATTCCGAAAAAATGCTCGGGATCCTTTTTTCGCGTGGTCACGAATTTACCGATGATGAGTCGGATGCGGATATTATCATCTTAAACACATGCTGTTTTATCGGAGATGCCAAGGAAGAGAGCATCGCAGAGATTGAAAGACTTGCCGCGATAAAAAGAGAAGGTGATCTTAAGCTTCTCATTATAAGCGGATGTCTTGCACAGAAGTACAAAGAAGAGATTAGTGCGGAATTTCCCGAGGTTGATATCATCCTGGGAACCATGTCCGTTGGAAGCATAGGCGATATCATTGATGAGGCACTGGAGAAAAAAGCATCTGATGCAGGTGTGATCTCACAGTATGATCCTCTTGATTCAAAGCCTTATTCGAATCCTTTAAGAAGCCTCACCACAGGCGGGCATTATGCATATCTCAAGATTGCGGAAGGCTGCAACAAAAGATGTACCTATTGCATCATCCCAAGTCTCAGGGGTCCCTACCGCAGCATTCCCATGGAAGATCTTCTTAAGGAAGCTGAGGATCTTGCTGAAAGGGGCGTTAAGGAACTGATACTTGTTGCCCAGGAGACCACCGTTTACGGTACGGATATCTACGGTAAAAAATCTCTTCCCGAACTGCTTCGAAAGCTCTGCAAGATAGAAGGCTTCAGATGGATCAGGATCCTCTATGCATATCCCGAGGAGATCGATGATGAATTCATTGATTGTATAGCTTCCGAGGATAAGGTCTGCAAATATCTTGATATTCCCATCCAGCACTGCAGCGATTCCATACTTGCTAAAATGGGAAGAAAGACTACCAAGGCATCCATCGAATCTCTGATAAAAAAACTCAGGGAAAGAGTTCCCGGCATTGCACTTCGTACTTCCCTCATCACCGGTTTTCCGGGAGAGACTCAGGAAGACTATGAAGAGCTCTACAGATTCGTCAATGAGATCGAATTTGAAAGGCTTGGAGTTTTTACTTATTCCCTTGATGAAGATACACCCTCGGCGCATTTTGAAGGTCAGGTTCCCGAAGAGACTGCAGCCGCAAGGCGTGATGAACTGATGGAACTTGAGCAGGCCGTGATCTTTGATCTTAACGATTCCCACGTTGGTGAAAAACTTGAAGTTATCATCGAAGGCTTTTTACCCGAAGAGGGAGTTTATGTGGGACGTACCTATAGGGATGCTCCCGATGTGGACGGATTGTTTTTCCTTGAATCAGACAGAGAACTTATGACAGGCGATATGGTCATGGCCCTGGTTAAGGAGAGCAGGGGATACGATCTGTTCGGAGAAATGATAAATGAGTGAAGATAAAAATACAGATAATAAAAATACAGAAAATAAGAATACGTCCATTTGGAATGTGCCCAATGTTCTTACCATCATCAGGGTCATTCTCATAATTCCTTTTACGATCCTTTTACTTGGGGGACAGAAAGGCTGGTTTGGACCGAACCTTCTCTATCCCGATATCGTGGCCGATCTTATTTTTATCGTTGCATCTCTTACCGATCTTCTTGACGGAATGATCGCAAGAAGATACGGTCTCGTCACTACTTTCGGAAAATTCATGGATCCTCTTGCGGATAAGCTCCTTGTTTGTACCGCAATGATCGCACTTATAGAGATGAAGAGGATCCCCGCATGGATCGTCATCATCATTATCGCAAGAGAATTTATCATAAGCGGGTTCAGGCTTATTGCCGCAGAGCGCGGAACGGTTATCGCAGCAAGCTATTGGGGCAAGTTCAAGACCACTTTCCAGATGATCATGATCATCCTTATGATCGTTGAACCCACACTTGTTCTTCTTGGAATGCCGATTCTCGTTGTGAATGTCATTATGTACATCGCGCTTACTCTTACCGTTATTTCACTTATTGATTATCTGTACAAAAACAGGGGTGTGCTTAAATGAATGCTGAGATCATCTGTGTCGGAACAGAGCTTTTGCTGGGAAATATAGTTAATACAAACGCCGCTTTCATCTCTGAGCGTCTGTCTGCCATAGGCATTGACTGTTATCGTCAGTGCGTTGTGGGTGACAATATGAAGCGCCTTACGGAGCAGCTTGCGGAGAGTTCTTCCAGATGCGATATCATCATTCTTTCCGGCGGTCTTGGACCTACAGAGGATGACATGACCAAGGAAGGCGTTGCGGAGTTTTGCAAGCTTCCCCTTGTTGAAGATAAGGCAAGCAGAAAAGCCATTGAAGAGTATTTTGAGAAAAAGGGTAAAAAGCCCACTGAAAATAACTGGAAGCAGGCCATGATCCCCAAAGGGGCCAGGGCTGTTGAAAATCCCAACGGAACTGCTCCCGGCATTATAGTTGAAACCAAAAGTTGTAAATACATCCTGCTCCCCGGCCCTCCCGGAGAACTGGAGCCCATGTTTGAAAACAGCATCATTCCTTATCTGAAGGGACTTTGCGACAGGATCCTTTTTTCCAGGACAGTTAAGATCGTAGGTATCGGTGAAAGCTCGGTTGAGACACAGATCAAGGATATGATCGATGCCCAGACCAATCCCACCATCGCTACCTATGCCAAGACAGGCGAGGTTCACATAAGGGTCACTGCTTCCGCATCGGATGAAAAGGAAGCAAAGAAACTTGTTAAGCCTGTGGTAAAAGAGCTCAAGGAGCGCTTTGCCAACAATATCTATACAACCGAAGAAGAAGTCACTCTGGAAAGATCAGTGATAGACCTTCTTCTTTCCAACAAGATGACTATCTCCACCGTCGAATCCTGCACCGGAGGTCTCCTCAGCGGACGTATCGTGGGAGAGAGCGGTGCATCCGACGTATTCAAGTGCGGTCTTACCACTTATTCCAACAAGTCCAAGAGAAAGCTTGTGGGAGTCAAGAAGGGTACTCTTGATAAGTACGGTGCCGTATCCAGGCAGGTTGCAGCCGAGATGGTCAAGGGAGGAGCTTCTCTTACCAAATCAGATGTCTGCGTATCCGTAACAGGTATCGCGGGACCTACAGGCGGAACTGAGGATAAGCCTGTCGGTCTTGTTTACATCGGCTGTAATGTTAAGGGCAAGGTAACCGTTAAAGAATTTCATTTTTCCGGCAACAGGAACAAGATCCGTTCCCTTTCCGTTACAAACGCCCTGATCCTTGCAAGAGAGTGCATTCTTGAATATATAAGCAAGGTTAATTTCGGATGACGCTATATTTTTCATCAATATGTTTCTATGCGGTGTAATGCCGCTATATATAAACGGGATATATTCCCAAGGGGTGTAATGCCACCATATACAAACGGGATTTATTCCTCTGCGGTTTCGTGCTGACCGGCAGCAAAACCATGGTCTCCGCCGCCTTCTTAAGTGTCCAAAATTTCGGACATGCCATCACCTATAATACAGTCATCAGGCAAAGGTAAAGCATTTTTGATCAATGTTTGCTTTTTACTGTTGACAAAAGTGAACAAATGTTCTATATTTATTTACGAACATTCGTTCTAGTGCGTTTCTATGGCGCAGAAAGGAAATTTATGGAAAACAACAACGTTAATTCAGAGAAAAAGAAGGCACTTGAAGCAGCACTCGGACAGATTGAGAAGCAGTACGGCAAGGGAGCCGTCATGAGACTGGGAGATCCCGGGGCACAGATGAAGGTTGAGACCATCCCCACCGGATCCATCAGCCTTGACCTTGCTCTCGGACAGGGTGGTATCCCCAAGGGAAGGATCGTTGAGATCTACGGACCCGAGTCCAGCGGTAAGACAACCGTTACCCTCCATATGATCGCTGAGGTACAAAAGCGCGGAGGAATTGCCGGTTTCATAGATGCAGAGCATGCACTTGATCCCGTTTATGCCAAGAACATCGGCGTGGATATCGACAATCTCTATATCTCACAGCCCGACAGCGGCGAACAGGCACTTGAAATAGCAGAGACCATGGTCCGTTCAGGAGCCATTGACATAGTAGTAGTAGACTCTGTGGCAGCTCTTGTTCCCAAGGCTGAGATCGAAGGAGACATGGGAGATTCCCACATGGGTCTCCAGGCAAGGCTTATGAGCCAGGCCCTTCGTAAGCTCACCGCAGTTATCAGCAAGTCCAACTGCGTAGTCATCTTCATCAACCAGCTCCGTGAGAAGCTGGGCGTTATGTTCGGTAATCCCGAGACCACAACAGGAGGCCGTGCCCTTAAGTTCTATTCCTCCGTTCGTCTTGATGTAAGACGTATCGAGTCCATCAAGCAGGCGGGAGAGGTCATCGGTAACAGGACCAGAGTCAAGGTTGTTAAGAATAAGGTTGCTCCTCCCTTCAAGGAGGCAGAGTTCGATATCATGTTCGGTAAGGGAATCTCCATGGTGGGCGATATCCTGGATGTAGCTACCGCAGCGGATATCATCGTTAAGTCCGGCGCGTGGTTTGCCTACAAGGGTGACAAGATCGGACAGGGCAGGGAGAATGCCAAGCAGTATCTTGAGGACAACCCGGATGTACTTGCAGAGGTTGAGAAGGCTGTACGTGCCCATTATGCCCTGGAAACAGAGGGCGGCGCATCTGTATCTGCTCCTTCCGATGACTCCAAGGCTGAAGCTCCTGCCAAGGCTTCCAAGGCATCCAAGTAATTTTGGCTTACGTATAACGGAATGATCGTTAAAAGTGTTACAAAATGCGGGAAAGGAAGATTCCTGGTGGGGCTTGAATCGGGGCTGTCCTTTCCCCTGTATACCGCAGAACTTGCTAAGTTTGATACTGAGGCAGGAAGTGACCTCTCCGACGAGTCATTAAATGAGATAATGACCCGGGTCCTTCCTGCCAGATGTATAAAAAGGGCAATGAATCTGCTTCAGAAGAAAAACTTTGCGGAAAATGAGCTTCGTACCAAGCTGTCTGACGGAGGTTATCCCGCAGAGATTATTGATACTGCCATCGAATATGTCCGAAGCTACGGATATATAGATGATGTCAGATACGCTTCGGACTATATCAGATACCATTCCTCCCAGGGCAGGGGTAAGAACCGTATCAGAATGGATCTTGCACGTAAGGGCATTTCTTCAGATGATTTTGAGAAAGCCTGGGATGAAATGTCGGAGCTTGACCTTGTCCCCGACTCAGGAGAGGCGATCAGGGCCCTTCTTGAGAAAAAGCACTTTTCTCCGGATATGGATATTAAGGAGAAAAACAGGATAATCGCTTTCCTGATAAGGAGAGGATACTCTCAGGAAGACATCTATAGGGAAATTTTTCACTTGACATAATTGTCAGAAAAATCTAATATAAATCTGTTGTACTATGACAATTTAATAAGGAGGTGCTCCTGCAATGCCTATAGGTGTATGGATCGGGATCATCGCGGCAGCTGTGATCATCACAGCCGTTATCACTTCAGCAGTTACTTCAGGCAGAATGAAGACAAAAGCTGACGGTGTCATCGGAAATGCCGAGAAGAAAGCCCGGGAGATCATCGACGAAGCTCTTAAAAAGGCAGAATCTGAAAAGCGTGAAGCATCGATTAAAGCACAGGAAGATGCGCTCAATATCAAGAATGAAGTAGACCGTGAGGTCAAGGAACGCAGAGCCGAGGTGTCAAAATCGGAACGCAGGATTCAGCAGAAGGAAGAGTCAGTCGATAAGAAACTCGATAACATCGAGAAGCGTGAGACGTCTCTTGCAGCGAGAGAGGAGAATCTGAAGGCTAAAGAAGCCAAGATTGCCAAACTAGGTGAAGAGAGACTGCAGGAACTGGAAAGGATTTCCGGATTAACCTCTGAACAAGCAAAAGAACACTTATTAAGAATTGTTGAAGAAGACCTGAAACACGAAGAAGCCCTGATGATCAAGGAATCTGAGAACAGGGCAAGGGAAGAAGCGGACAAGAGAGCAAGAGATATCATTGTTACCGCTATCCAGAGATGTGCTGCAGATCACGTCGCTGAGAGTACTATTTCCGTAGTACAGCTTCCCGGTGAGGACATGAAGGGAAGGATCATAGGAAGGGAAGGAAGAAATATCCGTACCCTGGAGACTATGACAGGTGTTGAGCTCATCGTAGACGATACCCCCGATGCAGTTGTTCTCTCTGCATTTGATCCCGTAAGACGTGAAGTCGCAAGGATCGCTCTTGAGAAGCTTATTGTGGACGGACGTATCCATCCCGCGAAGATCGAGGAGATGATACAGAAAGCCCGTAAGGAAGTGGATCAGACCATCAAGGAGGAAGGTGAGGCAGCCGTACTTGAAGTCGGTGTGCACGGTATTCATCCCGAACTCGTCAAGCTCCTGGGTCGTATGAGATATCGTACCAGTTTTGGTCAGAATGTTCTTAAGCATTCCATCGAAGTCGCTCAGGTATCGGGCCTTATGGCTGCAGAACTCGGACTCGATGTCAAGACTGCAAAGCGTGCGGGACTCCTGCATGATATCGGTAAAGCCATCGACCACGAGATGGAAGGCTCCCATGTACAGCTTGGTACGGATCTGTGCCGTAAGTACAAGGAAAGTCCCACTGTCATCAATGCTGTTGAAGCTCATCACGGAGATGTTGAGCCCCAGACTCTTATCGCTTGTATCGTACAGGCAGCTGATGCTATCAGTGCAGCCCGTCCCGGTGCAAGAAGAGAGACTCTCGATATCTACACTAACCGCTTAAAGCAGCTTGAAGAAATCTCCAACAGTTACAAAGGTGTTGAAAAATCTTTTGCTATTCAGGCAGGCCGTGAAGTCAGAGTCATGGTCGTACCCGATCAGATTACGGATGCGGACATGGTAATTCTCGCAAGAGACATTTCAAAACAGATCGAAGAGGATATGAAGTATCCCGGACAGATCAAGGTTAATGTCATTCGTGAGAAGAGAGTGGTTGATTACGCTAAGTAATTACCTCCGGTTTCTGAAAATAAGATCTAAATAAGAAAGACAGTCCTTCGGGGCTGTCTTTTTATTGTCTTTACAAATGATAATTACTTGTGTAGAATAAGTCGGTGTGAGATTGTATACGATTATCCAAATATCCAATATATCAAATGGAGGTTTTTATGGCTAAACCGTACGCCGAATTATCAAAAGAAGAACTTGAAAAGTTAAAGGAAGAGCTTGAAGCAAAGTACCTTGATGTCAAGGGAAAAGGGCTCAGCCTCAATATGGCAAGGGGAAAGCCTTCTCCGGCCCAGCTTGATATGGAAATGGATTTTCTGAATGTTATTAACGCAGAGAGCGTAATGAGCGCTTCTGACGGTGCCGATACCAGAAACTACGGTGATATGGATGGTATTCCCGAGGCAAAGAAGCTCATGGCAGAGATCATGGAGACTCTTTCTTCCAATGTCATCGTATGCGGCAATGCATCTCTCAATATCATGTATGACACCGTATCAAGGGCATATACCCACGGTCTTCTGGGTAACACTCCCTGGTGCAAGCTTGATAAGGTTAAGTTTTTAACCCCTGTTCCCGGATATGACAGACATTTTGCAATTTGCGAGCACTTCGGTATTGAGATGGTCAACGTTCCCATGACTCCCAAGGGACCTGACATGGATATCGTTGAAAAGCTTGTGGCAGAAGATGAGTCCATCAAGGGAATCTGGTGTGTTCCCAAGTATTCAAACCCTCAGGGTTATTCATATTCAAGTGATGTTGTTACAAGGTTTGCAAAATTAAAGCCCGCTGCCAAGGATTTCAGGATCTTTTGGGACAATGCCTATGCAGTTCATCATCTCTATGATGAAGTAAGCAGGCAGGACCGTATTCCCGATATTATCTCTGAATGTAAGAACGCAGGCAATCCCGATATGGTATTTGAGTTCTGCTCAACATCCAAGATCACTTTTGCCGGAGCCGGAATTTCAGCCATCGCTTCATCACAGGCTAACCTTGATGATATGAGAAAGTCCATGACCATTCAGACCATCGGTCATGACAAGATAAACCAGCTCCGCCACGTTAAGTATTTTAAGGATATCGAAGGTGTCAGGGAGCACATGAAAAAGCATGCAGCACTTCTTCGTCCCAAGTTCGAAGCCTGTGAGAGAGTGCTTGCAAGCGAGCTTAACGGCCTTGGCATCGCAGAGTGGACCAATCCCAACGGAGGATACTTCATCTCTCTTGATGTTATGGAAGGCTGTGCAAAAAATGTTGTTGCAAAGTGTAAGGAAGCAGGTGTCACACTGACAGGTGCGGGAGCTACTTTCCCTTACAAGAAGGATCCTAAGGATTCCAATATCCGTATCGCTCCTTCCTATCCCAGTCCCGAGGACATGGCAGTTGCAACGGATCTTCTCGTTCTCTGCGTAAAACTTGCCGCAGTCGAGAAACTTCTCGAAGCCTAAACAGGGGGACGGTTCTGCTGTTTCGTTTTGAAACGATGGGACTGTCCTCTTTTTTCTTTGTTTTAAGAAAGGACTTATATAATGGACGAACTAAAAAGAATAGACAGAAAGCTGGTTCATAAGGGAAGAGTAATAGATTTTTATCAGGATACCATGCTTCTTCCCAACGGAAATACAGTTGAGTGGGATCTTATCGATCACGTGGGAGCCTCATGTGTAGTGGCTGTCAGGGAGGATGGAAAGCTCCTTATGGTGCGCCAGTACAGAAATCCCCTTGAGAGACTTACCCTTGAAGTGCCCGCGGGAAAGCTTAATTCAAAGGATGAAGACCCTGCAGTATGCGCGGAAAGAGAGCTTGCGGAAGAGACCGGATTTGTCTGCGAGAATATAGAATACCTCACAACCATCTACACTACCGTTGCTTTCTGCAATGAAAAGATCGGCGTTTATCTTGCAAGGGGCCTCAAAGACAGGCATCCTCAGCATCTTGACGAGGATGAGTTCGTTAATGTGGAAGCATATGAACTGGATGAACTTAAGAAGATGATCTTCGAGGGGAAGATCCAGGATTCCAAAACCGTGGTGGGAATTTTGATGTACGCTTCAAAATATCATTTGTAATTTATAAATTTTTTTCTCCGGACTTGTGGTTTTGATCACGTGCCCGGATACGATTTCAACAACATATTGTGGTAACAAAAAAACGGAGAATTTACTCCGTTTTTTCTATACTTTTTTTCTATTGAACTTTCTTTTTCCATTTTCTATAATGCGATTTGTCGCTCATGGAGGGGGACAAAATTTGGCACGGAAGCCCGGATTGGAAATGATGTTTTAATGGCTAATTATCTCGATCTTTTTATCAGGTATCTTGGCGAAGAAAAGAAGATGAGCGCCAATACCATACAGTCTTACAAAAGGGATCTTGCAAGACTTGAAAGTTACTGTAACGAGCTTGCGATAGATGACCTTTCAGAGGTTACCGAGCACAATCTCGAGACCTATATTGACTATCTTGAAGCAGGAGATTTCAAGACCTCCACCATTTCAAGAAATGTCGCATCAATTCACGCATTTTACGCATATCTGTACACTGTTCATGAAGTCACTGAGGACGTTTCCAGGGGCCTTGCAGGCCCTAAAGTCGAGAGGAATGACCCCGGAATCCTAACCGAGGGTGAAGTGGTCAGACTTCTCGAAGCGCCCGAGGGCACCGATGCCAAGGGACTCAGGGACAAGGCTATGCTTGAAGTATTATATGCAACGGGGCTTAAGGTTTCAGAGCTTATCAGCCTTAAAGTTTCCGATGTTGACTTTAAAACCGACATGCTTGTCGTAAACGGCAGGAGCATTCCTCTTGGCAGACATGCCCGTAATGCTCTTACCGCTTATCTGGAATCCGGAAGGCCGGTTCTTATGGATGGCAAGGAAGGAGACGTTCTGTTCCCTAACTATCAGGGATCTGAGATGTCCAGACAGGGTTTCTGGAAGATCCTCAAGTCCTATGTGAAGGAAGCAGGTATTGAAAAGGACGTCACCCCTTGTGTTCTCCGACACAGTTTCGCTGCTCACCTTCTCCAGCATGGGGCGGACATCAGGAGTGTATCCATAATGCTCGGCCATTCGGATGTTTCCACTACACAGGTTTATGCCAGGATGGCAGGTCATCCCATGAGAAAGACTTATGCGGGTGCCCATCCCAGGAGCTGAGAAGGGATCTTTTTCTGACCACCCTGATTTTGCATTTATTTGAAGATTTATCGTTTGCAAGGGTACGCTAAATGTACTATAATACTTAATCGGACACGTTTTTTGTCTATTAAAGATTAAGGATGCAAATGTTATGTCTTTCGAATTCATAAAAAAACTCCCCACACCCGATGAAATAAGGGCACAGTACCCTGTTCCCGAGAAGGTCAGGGAGATCAAAAAGGTCAGAGATGCCGAGATACGGGATGTTTTTACGGGTAGATCAAACAAATTTATCCTGATCATCGGTCCCTGTTCGGCTGATAACGAAGAGGCTGTCTGCGATTATGTAGGCAGGCTTTCCCGCGTTAACGAAAAAGTCAAAGACAGACTTTTACTTATCCCCAGAATTTATACCAACAAGCCCAGAACCACCGGTTCGGGATATAAGGGAATTGTTCATCAGCCCGATCCCGAAAAAGGTGTTGATTTTGTCTCCGGTCTTATTGCCATGAGACATATGCATATCAGGGCTGTTGAAGAAACGGGACTTACTCCTGCAGACGAGATGCTCTATCCCGAGAACTGGAGATATGTCTCCGATATTCTTTCCTACGTTGCAATAGGTGCGCGTTCCGTAGAGGATCAGCAGCACAGGCTTACCGTTTCCGGTTTTGATGTACCTGCGGGTATGAAGAATCCCACCAGCGGTGATTTTTCCGTCATGATGAATTCCATCTATGCCGCACAGCATGCTCACACCTTTGTTTACAGAGGATGGGAGGTTAAGACCACCGGTAACGAAGTTGCACATGCGGTATTAAGAGGTGCCACCAACAAGCACGGCAATAATACCCCCAATTATCACTACGAAGATCTCGTCAGGGTTCTGGATATGTACGACAAGATGGACCTTAAGAATCCTGCTGTGATCATAGATTCCAACCATTCCAATTCCGATAAGCAGTTTAAGCAGCAGATCAGAATTGTAAAAGAGGTACTCCATAACCGTTCCATCAATCCCGATATCAAGAAGCTTGTTAAGGGCTTCATGATCGAGAGCTACATCGAAGAGGGATGCCAGAAGATCGGTGAGGGTGTTTACGGTAAGTCCATTACGGATCCCTGCCTCGGATGGGAAGATACAGAAAAACTTATATACGATATAGCCGAACTGGCTGATTAGGTTCGTGACCTTCCTTAAGCGGTCATGAGCCGCTTTTAGGGAAGACATGAACAAGAAGCTTTCAAAAATTTTAATGAAGCTGTTGCCCGCAGCTATCCTTATTCCCTGTATCTTTTGCGTGATACTTGCATCTAAAGTATCCATGCTTCAAAAGAGCATAGAGGGAAGAGAGGCCTATGACGAGCTTGGAAACCGTGAATCCAGGCTTGTACAGCTTTCCTGGTATGACCTTAATGCAGGAGAGGTCTCAGACCTGGAGGATATCAGCGAATCTGCAGATCCTTCCATGGGTGATGATGCGACTCGTTTCGATCAGGTATTTGATAACGAGCTTGCGGGTGTTTATGATACAGAGGTTCCACAGGGCGGACTCATGTACGCCTCAGACAGTGAGTGGGACGGAATACACAGGGTATACCTTACATTTGACGACGGGCCCAGTATTTATACGGACGACATCCTTGATATCCTGGATGAGTACGGTGTAAAGGCAACATTTTTCGTTATCGGAAAAGAGAATGCCGCAGCCTACGCAAGGTACATCAGGATAGTGGATGAGGGCCATACTCTCGGAATGCACTCCTTCAATCACATCTACAGCGAAGTGTATGCTTCAAAGGATGCATTTATAGCGGATACGGCAAGACTCAGCAATCTGCTGGAGGATGTGACCGGAGTAAAGCCTAAGTTTTATCGTTTCCCGGGCGGAAGCTCCAACGATGTAAGTGCGACGGATATACGCGAACTTGCGGATTACCTTACATCCCAGGGCATTGTTTATTACGACTGGAACGTTTCTTCCGGAGATGCTTCCAAGATCCCTCTTACATCGGACCAGGTGGTAAGGAACGCACTTAACGGAATTCAGACCAGAGAGTCAACGGTGATCCTTATGCATGACTCGGCTGCCAAGTACTCCACAGTACAGGCACTTCCCAGGATCATCGAAGCACTGCAGTCCATGGATAATGTGGAGATACTGCCTATAACTTCGGACACAGTTCCGATTCAGCATACTATTTACTGACAGCCATTAATAGCCGACCCGATCGCTATTAAGCTGTCGGGGATATAAACGGAGGTATATATGGGTTTTTTTGGTGAATTAAAGCAGGACCTTTCACAGGTGGCAGGCGAAGAGAAGAAAAAAGAAGAGAAGGCCGCTGAAGTTGATCAGATCCTGTCTGAGGCAGAAGTAGCCGGAATGGATGAGGCCGAGAAGGCACTTGATTCCATGACTGAAAGCTCTGATGATGATGTTTCCGCACTTTTGAAGGATCTTGTATCGGACCTTGGTTCCGATGTTGAGATACCTGAAGAGACGGCATCTGATGTCAGCGATGATCTTAACGATATCTTAAACGGTCTCATGTCAGACGATACCGCATCTGCAGAACCTGCAGCAGAGGCATCTTCCGAAGAGTCACAGCAGATGGAACTTTCAGATCTGCTGACCCAGACCGAAGAGGCACCTGCAGCGGATGAGGAAGCTATTCTTGCTGAAGCACTTGCGGCAGTTTCGGAAGAGCCTGCAGCAGAAACAGTGGCAGAGCCTGAGGCGCCGGTTGAAGAGCCTGTTACCTCTGAGCCTGTTGCCCTTGAACCTGTTATAGAAGAGCCCACAGCAGAGCCTGCAAAAGAGAGTGCTGACGTTGACTATTCATCCGCAGTTGATGAAGTCTTCGCAAGTATGGATGAAGTGGCAGAGACAGCTGCCAGAGAAACCGCAGAGCCCGAGCCTATTGTAGAAGAGCAGGTTTCTGACGAAGCAGTTTATGAAGAGTTAAAAGAAGATCTTGAAAAAAATGATTTTAAAGGAGCAGAGAAAATGGAAGCAGGAAGTTATTCAGACGAAACATCAGTGATCACCGGAGGAATGGTTGTAAACGGTGATGTTGAATCAGAAGGATCCCTTGACGTTGTAGGTAAGGTTAACGGAGATGTAAGCATTAAGGGCAAGCTCAACGTAACCGGACACATCATCGGAAACTCAGAAGCCAAGGAAATTTTTGCAGAGAATGCAAAGATCACCGGTAATGTCGTAAGTGAGAGTTCCGTTAAGATCGGAGCAGGAACCGTTATCGTCGGTAACATCTCAGCTTTCAGTGCTGCTATCGCAGGTGCTGTTAAGGGTGACATCGATGTACATGGTCCCGTTATCCTTGATTCAACCGCTATCGTAATGGGTAACATCCGTTCAAAGTCTGTACAGATCAACAACGGTGCAGCTCTGGAAGGTGTATGTTCACAGGCTTATGCAGAAGTCAGCCCTACTGCTTTCTTTGATGATTACAAGCCTGAGACCAAGCCTGAGAAGAAGGTTGCAAAGAAGAAGGAAGAAGCATAATATAACCGCTTACGCGGTCTTTGGGAGAAAAGTCTTATGCGGATACTTTTAAAGCTCAGCGGTGAAGCTCTTGCAGGACCTTCAGGAAAGGGATTTGACGAGCCTACCGTAAGAACGGTTGCACAGCAGATTGCGGAAATAGTCTCCAAGGGAACACAGGTTGGTGTTGTTATCGGAGGCGGTAATTTCTGGAGAGGCAGGAGTTCCGAGAATATCGACCGTACCAAGGCTGATCAGATCGGAATGATGGCCACGGTAATGAATGCCATCTATGTATCCGAGATCTGCAGATCCGTAGGACTTAAGACTGATATTTTCACTCCCTTTTCCATCGGAGCTTTTACGGAGCTTTTCTCCAAGGATAAGGCTAACGAAGCTTTTAAAGACGGTCACGTCGTATTTTTTGCCGGAGGCACCGGACATCCTTATTTCTCGACAGATACCGGTGTAGTCCTCAGGGCAGTTGAGGTTGATGCCGACAGGATACTTCTTGCCAAGGCGATCGACGGCGTATATGACAGCGATCCCAAAAAGAATCCGGATGCAAAGAAATATGATTCCCTCACTATTGATGAAGTCATCGCAAACAATCTTCAGGTAGTGGATATGACCGCTTCGATCCTTGCAAGGGACAATAAGATGCCCATGGATGTCTTCTCACTTAATGAGGAGAACAGTATTGTAAATACACTTTACGGAACCTTTAACGGAACCAGAGTAACGGTATAATTTTCGGAGGTGCACTATGGATGCCAGATTACAGGTATATGATGAGAAAATGCAGAAGGCACTTGCTTTTCTTGTGGAAGAATATGCTTCAGTACGTGCCGGAAGAGCAAACCCTCATGTACTTGATAAGATAAAGGTTGATTATTACGGAACTCCCACTCCTATCCAGCAGGTAGGTAATGTATCCGTTCCCGAGGCACGTATCATCCAGATCGCACCCTGGGATAAGTCAATGCTCAAGGATATCGAGAAAGCAATTCTTACATCCGATATCGGTATCAATCCCCAGAACGACGGAACAGTCATCAGACTTCAGTTTCCCGAGCTTACCGAGGAGAGACGTAAGGATCTTGTTAAGGATATCAAGAAGAAGGCTGAGGATGCCAAGGTAGCTCTCAGAAATATCCGCAGAGACGGTAACGAAGAGTTCAAGAAGCTCGGCAAGGGCGAGATCTCAGAGGATGAGGCTGCTGATCTTACCGATGCACTCCAGAAGCTTACCGATGACTACAGTGCCAAGATAGACAAGGCTCTTGAAGAGAAGACCAAGGAGCTTATGACCGTATAATGAATGCAGTTCCCACACATCTTGCAGTAATTCTTGACGGAAACGGAAGATGGGCCAAGAAAAAGGGCCTTCCGAGAAATGCGGGGCATGTAAAAGGTGCCCGTGTTCTCGAAGATATGTGCGAGATAGTTTACAACAAAGGCATAAAGTATTTTACGGTATATGCCTTTTCCACTGAGAACTGGAACAGGCCGGCCGATGAGGTTTCGGCACTGATGAATCTCTTAAGGGATTACATGAAAAATTCCGTTAAGAGAGCCATGAAGAATAATATGAGAGTCCGTGTCATAGGCGACAAGACCGGGCTGGACAAGGATCTGTTCGATTCCATCGAAGAACTTGAAAAAGCGACCGAAGGCAATACCGGTCTTTTTTTCCAGATAGCGCTTAATTACGGCGGAAGAGATGAGATAGTAAGGGCAGTCAGAAAGCTTGCGCAAAGCGGAGCCGATCTCACAAAACTTACGGACAGTGAATTGAATGAAGCACTTGATACATCCGGTGTTCCGGACCCTGATCTTTTGATCAGAACATGCGGAGAGGAAAGGATTTCCAATTTTCTCTTATGGCAGCTTGCCTACAGTGAGTTCTATTTTGCAGACTGTGCATGGCCGGATTTTAATGAAGCCGAGCTGGACAAGGCAATAGAAAGCTATTCATCCAGAACAAGACGGTTCGGAGGTCTTGCCGAGGGTGAGGCGTAATTACTGGAGAACCTGATGTTCGTTAAAAGACTTATCAGCGGAATCATTCTGATCGCCGTTATCGGCGGGACCTTCGCTTTCGGAGGTTATCCTCTTGCGATACTTCTGACCCTGATATCCATGGTGGGTTATGCAGAGCTTGTAAAGGCTCTCTGCTCCGAGACCGAAAGACGCCCTTTGAACGGTCCCGATATCATCGCTTATATTTCCATCGTTTTATATTATCTTGCTCTTACATTCACGGAAGACCACACTTATCTGGTTCTTGTCATAGGCGGATTCATGCTTTTTGAACTGGTGTGGTTTGTTGTCAAATTCCCTCTTTATTCATCTGACAGGATCGTAAAGACTGTTTTTTCCGTGATCTATTGTCCCGTAATGCTCAGCTTTATCTTTATGATAAGAAATCTTACAGGTATTGAGTTTCTTATCTGGATCGTGCTCATATCCTCCTGGGGCTGTGATACCCTTGCATACTGCGCAGGTTCCCTTCTGGGAAAACACCATCCCTTCCCGGATCTTTCTCCCAAGAAGTCTACGGAAGGCTGTATCGGAGGCATTATCGGCAGCGGAATACTCGGATTTTTGTTCGGTCTTCTTTTTGTTAAGAGATTTATTCCCGTTGCTAATATTGAGTTCAGGACTGCCATTATCTGTGCTGTCGGAGCTTTGATGGGAATGGTTGGAGACCTTGCCGCATCAGGTATCAAGAGAAACAATAATGTTAAGGACTTCGGTTATCTGATACCCGGTCACGGCGGTATCATGGACAGATTCGATTCCATGATCCTGTGCGGTCCCGCGGCATATATCCTTACTTATCTTCTTGTTGTAGGAAAGTTTTAAACCGTAAATACATGGTTTTTTGAGGCTTATCATGAATATGGTTTTTTCTCTCATATGGTTTCTTATTATTTTCTCCGTGGTCGTAATATCCCATGAGTTCGGTCATTTTATTGTTGCTAAGGCAAGCGGCGTAAGGGTCAAGGAATTCCTTGTGGGTTTCGGTCCCGCTATTTTCAAGAAAAAAAAGGGTGAAACCACTTTTAAGGTTTGTATTCTTCCTCTCGGCGGAGCCTGCGTTTATGACGGTATGGACGAGCTTATGGACGATGATGAATCTGCCGAAAAAGCGGACGAACCCAAGGATAAGGCGCTTTTTGCAAATGCATCCCCCTGGATAAAGTTTGCCATCGTTATCGCCGGTCCTTTATTTAATTTTATCCTGGGATTCATCGTTGCTTTTATCATGGTCAACATGATCGCCATAAGAGAGCCTGTTGCAACGGATATTCTTGAAGGCGGAGCTGCAGAGGCTGCGGGACTTATTCCCGGAGACCGCATCGTTGCTCTTAACGGCTCTAAGATCTATCTCTATGATGAGATCTCTGTTTTCACATCCCTATACAGGGGCGGTGAAGTTCTTGTCACCTACGAAAGAGATGGTCAGATTGGAAATGTGGTACTTACACCTCTTTACAGCGAAGAGTACGGAAGATATCTCATCGGTATTTCAAACGAGACCTTTAATGAGGATGTGAAGGGTATGGATCTTTTCAGATACACATGGTATGAGATGAGATACAACTGTGTCATGGTTTGGAGAAGCCTGGGTGCACTCCTTACGGGTAACCTTGCCAGGGAGAATGTATCGGGCCCCGTGGGAGTTGTTAACATGGTGGGAGACATCATCGAGGAGACTTCGCCTTACGGATGGCAGACTGTTCTTGTTAACATGCTGAATCTGATGCTTCTTCTTACAGTCAATCTCGGAGTCTTCAATCTGCTTCCCGTTCCTGCTCTTGACGGAGGAAGACTTCTCTTTGCAATAGTCGAGATACTCCGCGGCAAGCCCGTAGAGCCCAAGAAGGAGGCGTATGTGCACCTCGCGGGAATGGCGCTGCTGTTGGTGATCGTAGTAGTAGTTTTCTTTAATGACTTGCATAATATTTTCTTTTGACGCGCCGGCTTATGCTGTGTATTTACTTTTGAGGATTCGCTATCGCCCG
>ONTX01000011.1 GCA_900320825.1 uncultured Lachnospiraceae bacterium
ACTCCCGCCTCCGCCCGCTCCGCCCGATATACCGGCTGTTGCCGCATCTGTACCGTTTAAGGGCCTTAAACGCGGCAAAGACAGGGATGAAGGGAAGAAAAAGAGAAGGTCGGCCTACGACGAAATCTTAGCGGAAAAGGAGGCGGAAGGAGCACCCGGACAGATGGGATGCTTTTTCGAAGCAAGAGCATGAAAAATGAAATGAGAAGGTAAACGCCTTGTGCAATGGGTTGCGCAGGGCGTTTCTTTGCGATATGATATAAATATCTTTTTTTGGGAGGGTGTGTTATGTTCACAAATACGTTTTGGTCACTTGTGCCCGCGATAATAGCTATCGGTCTGGCGCTCATCACCAAGGAGGTCTATTCTTCGCTGTTCATCGGTATAATAGCCGGCGGACTCCTGTGTTCGGGATTTTCTTTTTCGGGTATGCTTCAGCAGGTCTTCCCGGATGGGATGATAGCCCAGCTGTCGGATGGGTGGAATGTCGGGATACTTATCTTCCTTGTAGTGCTCGGCAGCATAGTTATGATCATGAACCGTGCCGGCGGCTCGGCTGCTTTCGGTAAATGGTCGGTTGAACATGTGAAGACAAAGATGGGAGCGCAGTTGGCAACGATACTTTTAGGCGTGCTTATCTTTATTGATGACTATTTCAACTGTCTTACGGTGGGTTCGGTAATGAGACCGCTTACCGATAAACATAAGATATCCAGAGAAAAACTGGCATATCTGATAGATGCCACGGCTGCTCCGGTATGCATTATAGCTCCCATATCATCGTGGGCCGCCGCCGTTACCGGTTTTGTTGACGGGGCAAACGGACTTACGCTGTTTGTAAGAGCGATACCGTATAATTTCTATGCGTTTCTGACGATAGTGATGATGATCACTCTTACGGTCAGGGATATGGACTTCGGTCCCATGAAGCTTGCGGAACTCAATAAAAAACTTCAGGATGATAATACAAATGAAAAGAAGGAACAGGCATCCATAACCGGAGCCGAAGAGCAGCCCAATCCGCCTGTTTCAAATAAGGGGAAGGTCATACATCTGGTCCTTCCGATAGTTACCCTCATTGTTACCTGTGTTATTGGCATGATCTATACAGGTGGATTCTTTGAAGGAGAGAGTTTCGTTGATGCATTTTCAAATTCCGATGCATCGGTAGGTCTTGTGTATGGTTCGGTGACAGCCCTCGTTATAACCATGATATTTATGATCGCAACAAAGGTATTGAGTTTTAAGGAGTGCATGAATGCCGTTCCCGAGGGATTTGTGAGCATGGTTCCGGCCATCCTTATACTGACTTTTGCCTGGACTCTTAAGTCAATGACGGATGTTCTGGGCGCTAAGGAATATGTGGCGGGTATTGTTGAGAATGTAGCAGGCAACCATGCGCTCATGAGCATGCTTCCCGCCATTGTTTTCGTTGTCGGAACGTTTCTCGCATTTGCCACGGGAACATCATGGGGAACTTTTGGTATACTTATCCCGATCGTTGTAAATGTATTCGGTGCCGATCTTAACAATGAACTTATGATAATCGCGATCTCGGCATGTATGGCAGGTGCTGTCTGCGGAGATCACTGTTCGCCGATTTCCGATACCACTATCATGGCAAGCGCGGGAGCGCAGTGTAATCATATAGGGCATGTTTCCACGCAGTTACCTTATGCCCTTACGGCTGCTGCGGTATCATTTGTCGCATACATCATTTCCGGATTTGTAAGGAACTGGTTTATATGTCTGCCGATCGGGATAGTGATGATGGTAGTCACCATACTTGTCATCGGCAGGGTTGAAGCGGTAAGAAAGTCTGCCTGACCGGATCAGAGCCGGTCTAAGCAGCCATACATCTCATTCATGATCTCATCGTTGAAGCAGGCCCGCCGGTCATACATTGATATTACTGAGGGCAGGCTTTGGGGATATGATCCCGGCTCATCAAGAGAGAGCAACAGGGAGAACATGAAGATCATGTTTGTGTGTATCATGCCGAGGGCGGCATTCTTTAAGAAGCTGTAATCCTCGAAGCTTTTAAGAAAATACAGATACAGATAGTATGTATAGTAGGCGGTGCAGTAATGCACCGCTTCTTTATGTTCGTTTATAAAATCGCGGACTGC
>ONTX01000250.1 GCA_900320825.1 uncultured Lachnospiraceae bacterium
CGAAGCTCCCATGCTGATCATGGACCTTGGAACCGCAACCACCATTTCCGCCATAGGAAAGGACAAGGAGTTTCTGGGAGTCATCATCTTCCCCGGAGTCAAGATCTCCTTCGACGCACTGGTTGGAAAGACCGCACTTCTTTCAAGCATATCTTATGATGAACCTGCTAATGTCATAGGAACCACCACCACGGATTCCATGCAGTCGGGACTCATCTACGGAAATGCGGCAATGCTGGACGGACTTATCGACAGATGCATAGAAGAGATGGGAGAAGTAAAGTCCATAGTTGCAACAGGAGGAATATCATCCAGGATCGTTCCACACTGTAAGCACAAGATCGAGTTTGACGATGACCTTCTCATAGACGGACTCAGGATCATTTATTATAAAAATGTCAAAAAGTCCGGCAAGAAGTAAAACAAATACTTTTTTATATCTAAGTCAGCACGCATGCATTATGGCATGAAAAAGGCGCCACCCGTTTACTCATCGGATGGCGCCTCTACTTGATGGGCTCCTCATTATCCATTGGCGGATACCTCCTTTTCATGGATTCACTCTGTTTTATTAGTGTTAAGATTCCCGGTTGTGTCTCATTTCGAAGTCACGTTTCATTTTTCTTACGGCTATTTTCATCCGAAAGCATATATAAACGGTGCGGTCTGCTTTTCTAAGATGTCTACACCTATGTGTGCCTGTGCCGTGTTTTCACATTCCTTCCAAGACTGTGTCCGGTACTCTTTAAAGTGGATTTAGCCGGTCGGCTTTTGATCTAGTACATTGGACCACCCTCCAAAAACTGTTTCCGGGTTACTGGCTTAGTGTCCCATTGGACCGTCCTCCTTTTCTAAAAGCTCTTCCTGATCGGTTTTGTTTATCAGGTGCTTTTGTTTTATGTGCCTATAATAATCTAAAAATTTCGCCTTGTCAACACTTTTTTCAAAAAATTTAAAAAAATATTGAAAATATTTTCGAAAACGTTTAAGTATTTGCGAAATATTCAGACAATTTAGTAGACAGCTCACCCTGGGATCTGCCTGAAAGTCCCATAAATACCGGCTTTTTTCCCATATCACCATATGGATGAAAAAGGGGCTCAAAACTTCACATTTACAGCGTTTTCTGTTATTCTATAAGTTGGTTTTTTGTGTAAATTACAATGTTTTTGAAAAATTTCTGAGAAAAAAATTCAAAAACATATTTGCAAAAAACAAAAATAATTTTTTACGGAGATAAAAAAGATGTACATTACTTGTCTTGACCTTGAGGGAGTTTTGGTTCCCGAGATTTGGATCGCTTTTTCGGAAAAAACGGGTATTCCCGAGCTCAGAAGAACCACCAGGGATGAGCCCGACTACGATAAACTCATGAAATACAGGATCGGAATCCTCAAAGAGCACGGCCTTGGACTTAAGGAAATCCAGGAGACCATAGCTACACTTGATCCCCTTCCCGGAGCAAAGGAGTTTCTTGATGAGCTTCGCAGCAAGACTCAGGTTCTCATCTTGAGTGATACCTTCGAGCAGTTTGCAACTCCTCTTATGAAGAAGCTTGGATGGCCCACCATTATGTGCAATACCCTGGAAGTAGGTGAGGGAGGCGAGATCACCGGATACCGGATGAGATGCGAGAAGTCAAAGCTTACCACCGTTAAGGCTCTTCAGTCCATCGGATATGAGACCATAGCAAGCGGCGATTCCTTTAACGATCTGGGAATGATCGAGGCTTCCAAGGCAGGATTCCTTTTCAGGACCACGGATAAGCTGAAAGCAGATTATCCCCAGTATCCTGCATTTGAAGAGTATAACGATCTGCTTAATGCCATTTTGAAAGTGACCGAGGCTTGACCAATTACAAACTGATAATCAGATATGACGGCACCAGATATAAAGGATGGGAGCATCAGCCCGGAGAGGAGATGACCATCCAGGGTAAGATGGAAACTGCTGTAATGCGGATGCTGGATCCTTCGGGGGACGGCAGCGTGATCCTGGGAAGCTTTGAAGGTAAGATTCCGGAGATCATTTCCGCGGGAAGAACGGACGGCGGTGTCCACGCTCTTGCCATGTGTGCCAATATGCATCTTGAGACTGACCTTTCCTGTGAAAGGATCCGCGATGATATAAACAGAAATCTTCCGGATGACATATGCGTCATAAGCGTGGAAGAAGTTCCGGGCAGATTCCATGCCAGATATAACGCTACCGGCAAGACCTACAGATATACCTGCTATGCGGGAAAACTCAAGCCCGTTTTTGACAGAAAGTACTGTTATGAACTGGGGAGCGTCCCGGACATGGATGCAATGAAAAAGGCTGCAGGCTTCATCATTGGGGAACACGATTTTAAATCCTTCTGCGGAAATCTTCATATGAAGAAATCCTGTGTGAGGATCGTTGATAAGATAGATATTTCCTATGACGATGAATACCTGACCTTCACATATCACGGAACAGGATTTTTGCAGTACATGGTAAGGATCATGACAGGAACCCTTCTTGAAGTGGGACTGGGAAAAAGAACCCCGGAATCCGTGAAGGAAGTCATAGAAAGCCGTGACAGATCGAAAGCCGGATTTACCGCACCCGCAAGGGGACTTGCCCTTGTAGAGGTTGATTACGAGTAAATGGACAGTGCCAAATTTTGATTAAGGAGAGATAAATGGCTGGTAACGTTCTTTACATAAGAACCGATATGAACGAAAAGATCGCAACAGGTCATATGATGAGATGTCTTTCCGTTGCAGACTCTGCGAAAGCCAGGGGTGCAGACTGCATATTTATCACGGCAGACGATTCTGCAAGGAACCTTATAGCAAAGAGAGGATATGACAATATCGTACTCGGTACGGAATACGATGATATGGAAAGCGAGCTGGACTGGCTGATACCTCTCATAATGGAAAGAAAGATCGACAGACTTTTAGTGGATTCCTACTCCGTTACGGAGAACTATTTTTACAAACTGGGAGAGCACCTGGATGTCTATTACATAGATGACCTGAACTCCTTCCCCTATCCTGTTAAGGGAGTTATCAACTATTCCAATTATGCCCATGATGATTTTTATCATGTAAGATACCCCGGAACCAAGTACTACCTTGGCTGCGGATATGCACCCCTTCGTGAGGCATTTAAAAATCCGGAACCCAAGAACATTGCAAGGAATGTAAAAAACGTACTTCTGATGTCAGGGGGATCGGATCCCTACGGCATAATCCCACAGATACTTGAGAAGATACCTGAGGGAAAATACGAAACACTAAATGTGATCTGCGGAAACTACAATACCAGGCTTTCCGAGATCAAGGAAAAATTCGGTAACAGAAAAGAACTCCATGTCTACTCTAAGGTTGAGAGGATATGGCAGCTCTATGCGGAGGCTGACATTGCCATATCCGCAGGCGGAAGCACTCTCTATGAGCTTGCTTCAATGGGAGTTCCTACCATCACCTATTCATTTTCCGATAACCAGATACATAACGTAAGATCCTTTGATCTCGATGAACTCATGCCCTGCGCCGGAGATGTGAGGGGCGGAAATGTTCCTTCACGTGTGGCTTATTTCCTGGACAGACTCGAGAATATGGACGAGAGGATAGAAAAGTCCAGAAGACTTCAGAGACTTGTGGACGGCAAGGGAGCGGACAGACTTGCCGATGTGGTACTTAATTAAAAATGCGTAAGATAATAAGTAAATTAAATAAGATATTATCCAAAGAGCAGAAGCACAGGATGGCACTGCTTTCCGTCATGATGATCATCGGAGCGCTGATCCAGACCGCAGGTGTGGGAATGCTTGTTTCCGTTGTCAATATTGTCATCGACCCCGTAAAGAGTGCAGAGAGCAGGCCCGCTCTTATTTTCTATGACATCATCGGAAAGACTCCCGAGACCGGTTACAGGATCTTCCAGTACGCCGTCATGAGTCTCATGATCCTTGTGTTTATAGTTAAGAACTTCTTTTTATATCTGCAGCAGAAAGCCATGTACGCATTCGTATATAAAAACCAGTTCTCCACATCAGAGCGCATGATGAGGAATTTTGTCAGGAAGGATTACGAATTTTATCTTAATGCCGACACTGCAGTTGTTCAGAGGTCCATCACATCCGACGTCAACAACATGTATGCACTGATCCTTTCCATACTGCAGCTCATTTCAGACGGATTCGTTTCCTTCTGCGTGTGTGCATTCTGCCTGATGCAGAGCGGACTTATGACCGTGGTCCTTGCAGCGGTCCTTATACTTCTTCTTTTTGTCATCAAGAAAAAGTTAAAGCCCATCATGCACAAGGCCGGGGTTGATAACCAGGATTACTACAGCGGGCTTTTCAAGTGGATATCCCAGAGCGTCCAGGGAATCAAGGAAGTTAAGATCTTCGGACGTGAAAGATATTTTGTAGATTCATATAACAAATGCGGTGAGGGATATGTAAATGCCGTACAGAAGTATTCACTTTACAGTAACATCCCCAAGCTTTTGATCGAAGCTGTCTGCGTTGGCGTCATGATGATATACATGATGATCATGATCTCCATGGGTAAAAGCTCCGAGTCCCTCATAAGTGATTTTGCAACCCTTGCTGCTGCGGCTCTCGTGCTTCTTCCCGCAGTTAACCGTATCAATAACCAGATCAATTCCATGGCGTATTTTGAACCCTTCCTTATGAACGTCAGCGATAATCTTCAGGAAGAGATCGATGAAGAAAATACCGACATGACCTTCGCAACCGACGAGCCCAAGCTGGAGATCAAGGAAAGCATCTCCTTTGACGGCATCACTTATTCATATCCCGGAAGTGAAGTAAAAATATTAAATAAGGCAGACATCACAATTCCCATCGGATCAAGTATCGGAATAGTGGGAACCACAGGTTCCGGAAAGAGTACCTTCGTTGATGTGCTTTTGGGACTTCTTAATCCATCCGAAGGAACCATCAGGGTTGACGGTAAGGATATAAAGGATAACTACAGAGGTTTCCTTAAAAATGTGGGATACATCCCCCAGATGATCTTCATGCTGGACGATACCATCAGAAACAACGTGGCATTCGGAATCCCTGCGGAGCAGCAGAGCGAAGAAAGAATCTGGGAAGCTCTTAAAGAAGCGGCTCTCGATGATTTCGTAAGATCCCTTCCCGATGGCCTTGATACCGGGATCGGCGAAAGAGGAATCAGAATATCCGGCGGACAGCGCCAGAGGATCGGTATTGCAAGAGCACTTTACTCTGATCCCGAAGTTCTTATTTTAGATGAAGCAACTTCTGCTCTTGATAACGAGACAGAGAACCTTATCATGGAATCCGTCAACAGGTTCATGGGCAGAAAGACCCTTGTGATAATAGCCCACAGACTTCAGACCATTGAAAAATGCGACAGCGTTTACAGGGTTGAAGGCGGCAGGATAACAAAGGAAAGATGAAAAAAATAAAAGCAGAAAAGATCATCACAGCTTTGCTTTCCCTTGTTTTTGCAGGCGTTTTGCTTGGGATTTCGCTTTTACTGTTAAGCCGGGGAAAGCCCGCTAAGACCGGCAGGGACATAGTGATATTCGGTGATTCCATCATGGCCTATTCCCAGGACGATTCCTCGGTTGCAAACTTTTTATCGGCGGAAACCGGACGGGACGTGCTGGACCTGTCATTTGGCGGAACATTAATGTCCTGCATATACGAAGAGTCATCACCTGCCATGCAGAGAAATGCTCTCAGCATGTTCATGATCGCAAAAGCATTCCTTATGGATGATTTTTCACAGCAGGCACTTTACCACCCCACGGAGCCTGCAACGGAGTATTTCGGATCAAGGATCGCCGAAATGCAGACTCTTGATCTAAAAAATACGGATACGGTCATCATAGGTCAGTGCATCAATGATTATCACTGCGGTATCCAGGTGGGAGATGCAAACTCTGCTTCCGAGTATACATACTGCGGAGCCCTTAATATGGTGATCATGTACCTAAGACAGATCAACCCCGACATCCGCATCATAATCGTTTCCCCCACTCCCAAGTGGACGGACAGCGGAAACGAAGCCATAAACATGAATCTTGGCGGTGGTTCTCTTGGAGATTTTATGAGGATGCAGAAGGAAGTTGCCGAGAAGAACGGGGTTGAGTACATAAGCCTTCTTGATGTGTATGATACTCCCCTTGATACCTCGGAAGGCCATATGCAGGGTATGAGTTATACCGTGGACGGAACCCATCCAAATCTCTTTGCAAGAAAAGCCATAGCTGATAAGATAGCAGACTATCTTAAGGAAACGTAAAGATGACGATTAACGAAGCACTTAAAAAAGTATATGGAAAGATAACGGGAAGTGACAGGATAGCATTTTTGTCTGCTTTTATCTGCGGCCTGCTGATCCATATCCCTGCCATGATAAAGGATGTTCCCAATCATGATGGCCTTTCCAGCATGTATTTTTCACAGAATATGATCACCTCCGGCAGATGGTTTCTGGGAGTTGTCTGCGCACCTTCTTCTTATTTTACGGTGCCCTGGATCATAGGACTTATCGGGATCTTCGAACTGGCAGTCGCTGCCATATTCCTTGTTAAGATCTTAGATACGGATAATCCTCTTGTGATCTTTATTGTAAGTGCTCTGCTGGTAAGCTTTCCCTCACTTGCATCATCCTTTGCATATGTCTATACCCTTGACGGATACATGGCGGGACTTTTACTTGCGGTGTTGTCCGTATATATGGCAAAAAAGGATCATTTCGTCATCGGAGGAATCCTCCTTGCTTTCAGCCTCGGCGTGTACCAGGCTTATCTTCCCTTCGCAATGCTCCTTTGCATCTGGTGCGTATGGGAGACGATGATGCAAAATGAAAAAGGCAGCGTCAAAAAATGCATGGAATATGTCTACATGGGCATGATCGGTGCGGTGCTTTATTATGTGATCCTCATAGTGCTTCTGAAAGTACAGGGCAAAGTCCTTGATACATACCAGGGAATCGATTCTCTGGAGCATTCCGGTCTTTCCGATAGATTCTCCACGCTTCCCGGCCTTTACAAAGACTTTGTGAAATTTACTTTTTCAAAGGGATTCATCACAGGGGATGCATGCGCTGCAGGTGTGCTGGTGCTTGGAGCGGCTGCCGTTATCTCCGCGGTTATGCTTGCTGTCAAAAATAAGCTGTATAAAAAAGCATGGTTTTACTGGCTTGTGCTCCTCACCGCAGTCCTCGTTCCCGCATGTGCAAATGTGGTGCTCATGATAACTCCCGGAGTAAAGTACCACCTCATCATGAGATACCAGTGGGTGCTCTTTATTATGGCGGGAGCTGTGCTTTGCGGAAAGTTTGTTGATTCCTGCGAAGATAAAAAGAAACTCCCTGTGCTGGTTTCCTGGCTTTCTGTGATCTCAGCTTTTGTCATAATCTTTTCATATGCGGTATCAGTAAACATCGGCTATACCAATCTTCAGAGAAGATATGAGAAGACCTACGGATACTGTGTAAGGCTTCTTGACAGGATTGAAAGCACCGAAGGCTATTATCAGGGAGTTCCCATTGCCATAATAGGAGTTGTGGGCGATGACGAATATCCTCCCACGGATATAACAACCCCCGTCACATCTGAGATGATAGGCCTTACCGGGGATCACCTGCTTTATACCGCAGATAACTATGAAGCCTTCATGAAGAATTACCTTGGAGCAACCCTTACTTTTGCATCACCGGAGGAAGTTGAAAAGATCTACTATTCGGATGAATATATCGCGATGGAAAGCTTCCCCGGAAAGACCAGCGTCAAAATAATAGGCGGTGTGCTGTGCGTAAAGACGGAGGATGCGGTGAGAGATTGATGCGCCTTATGATGCGAATGAAATAAAACTGTAAATGTCCGGTTCGTAAACATACCGGCCAAAATTAACTGTTTTTCTGAAAGGAACATAAATGATCTCAGTAGTTTTACCTGCATATAACGAAAAAGATAATATAGTTCCCGCAATAAAGGAAATATCGGAGGCTTTAAAACCTTCCGGAGAAGATTATGAACTTGTCTTTATAAGCGACGGGTCTTCGGACGGAACCTACGAAGAAGTACTGA
>ONTX01000385.1 GCA_900320825.1 uncultured Lachnospiraceae bacterium
AACATCCGGCAGAGAATCCTCCAAGACCTGCAGTAACTCATACGGGTCACTGTGTGCGACAAGCGGCTCGGAACCACATCCGGTCACCAGGAGAACAATGGCACAGAGCATCAACGCTATGATTCTATTTCTTTTTATACCTTGCATCTCGATAGCTCCCTATTCTTGCAGACGATCACACAGACCATAGTTTTTATTTATTATAACCCTGTCATATCAATTTGAATATGCGAGTTCTTTAGTTTGCTGTTTCGAATCAGCCCGGCCATATAGATGGGCAGATAGGCTATCCTTTCATCTACTTCAACGTTGGAGTTTGACAAAACAATAGCCTTTGATATATATGGCTCCTTTCTTTGCATGATATGGTTTAGGGCTCGATGGCTCCGATACTTTTTCCCGGATTTAACCTCTATAGGAATGCATGCGCCATCACATTCTACAATAAAATCTACCTCACCCAGTTTAGAATCCTTGTAATAATATGGAGTAGTCCCTGCTGATTCAAGAAGCACTGCTACCGCGTTTTCAAACATAGCACCATAGTTTATATCTTTTTCATGATTCAAAATCTTTAGTTTTACCTCGTCCGAATAATACGATGTCAACAGCCCCACATCGTTCATAAATAGCTTAAACAAGTTGCTTGTCTTACTCTGAAGGAATGGTACCGTTGTTTCCGCAACTCCATACACGGGTATCGCGACCCCGGCGTCTTTCAACCACAAAAAACTGTTTTCATATCTATCAAATTTAAATTGTTTATCTAAATCCGAAAACACGAATCGCTTGTTTTGCATGTTTAATTCACTCGGAATCAAATCATAGATCGTGACCAGCTTCAGTCTTTTTTCTTTTTCATACTTTGTAAAATCTCTTTTATAAAGATTAACTATATCTTTATGAACAACTGAAACATCACTCAGATCATGCGTTTCTACATATGACTGAACAGCCTGCGGCATACCGCCGATTATCAAGTATAAATGAAATAGATCAATCAATTTGTCGTGAATAAAACCATCAACGGGTTCCTTCTTCTCAAAGCACTCGATAATCTGGTTCCAGGTGTCCGCATGTCCACCGAGCGCCATCAGGAATTCTTCAAAATCTAGCGGATACATCGTTGTTTCATGCAAATATCCCACCGGTGCAGAACGAAAACTGTTCAATTCTATCCCAAGAAGGGATCCCGAAAATACATACGTATACTTGTTTTCATCAATAAGGAATTTCATCAGCGTAAGTGCATCGTCTGCCTCCTGTATCTCATCAAAAAACAAAATGCTGCTTTCGGGAATGGCTTTTCCCGCAATGAGTTGAAGCTTTTGAATAAAATCCGATGCATCCTTGGCACCATCAAATAATGTACATACTTCCTGCTGCTCAATTAAGTTGAACTCGAAAAATGGCCTGCCGGTTTCCTCAGATATCTTGCGGATCAAGAATGTTTTCCCGACCTGTCGGGCTCCGTCAACCAGAAGAGCCTGTTTTTTCTGCGAAATATACTCCTTCAGTTCACCTTCGTGTTTTCTTGCAAGCATACTAATCCCTCCATCAATTACCTCATTTATAGCTGCATGCCTGCATTATACCAATTTTCGTTGTTTTTGTCAAATTTTGCCCGATTTTCGCGCATATATTTTGGCATTTTTGCCCGATTTTCGCGCATATATTCTGGCATTTTTGCCCGATTTTCGCGCATATGTTCATTTGTGCAGTAAACTTTTTCAATTCATCGTTTTCTTGGTTTTCAACAAATCAAACCTACATCTACGCCACGCGCTATGACAGCTTTTCAAAAACAACATACGTGTCGTCGTTGTATGTCCCATCTTCATTTACCAGTGTCGAACCGTAGTAGTCATGCCTGTCTTCATCATTCATATCTTTGATGGCGATCTTATCCTTTGATATCTTGTCCTCTCCACCATGGTAAACCGAGTAAACCGTATGCGTAAGCTTCTTTTTGTTCAGGTAAAAACCATCAATCTCCTCCATCTCACCTTTTCCGTCCTTCACGGTGAGCTTTCTGGAAGAGTGATGGAACCCTCCGATCACATACCCATCGGATACAAGAAGCGGATACCCCGAGCCTGTACTGTTGATATAACCGATATACTCAACTTTCTCTTTATCATAGTTATATGCATACATATACGCATGGGCAGAATTCATGTGCTTTTCCTGTTCCCCTGTGTCTCCACCTATTATCGAGTCAGTGACCAGAAGCACGGGCATCCCCGCATCCACTATAGCGATATAGTCTCCTGCAGGATTCTTCTTATCATGCGGGGTTAACTCCGCTGCGAATTCGCGATACACCTTCTCCAGAAACTCCCTGTCATCCTGCTCGTCTTTGGCATCAGATACCTTTGTGTCAACATCGCTTGCTGCTCCTGCTCCGGATACGACTTCCGCACTTGGCGCAGGCGTTTCAAACATGGCCTC
>ONTX01000388.1 GCA_900320825.1 uncultured Lachnospiraceae bacterium
AACCCACATAGCACCACGAGTTTCCTCGCTCCACCTGTCTCCCTTTTTGTGTTTCTCTAGAATACGGGTACTCTCAAAATACAGATCTAAGTTATTTAAATCAGATGAAGAAAATGAATTCTTACCATACTCTCCAAGAATCATTTCTCCATTTTTAAAATGAACTTCAATCCATGCTCCATTTTCACAATTATCAAAAAAGAATTGCCAGGATGTTGGAATTGGATGTTTCGTCTTTGATCCAAACAATCTAAACAGTTTTCTGATACAATCGCACTTTCTGATGTGCCCAATCAATACTCCCACTATAGCACTTGATATTATAACTCCGGCCGTTAGAATTATTAAATCACCTATTTCCATTTGGCTAATCTCATTAGGCTCGATTTTGATGTGTAGCCTATCCCATGGAACCAAAAACAATACTGCAAAGTCTACCACCCCATATGCAATATACCTTATTAGCATAATTCTGTCGCTTGTTCTGTCAGCAGGTAGAATAGTACAAATTATGCTATCAATAATATATCCTGACACCAAAAACACAAATGTGTAATACACTACAATAAAAGAGTCAATCATATGCTCCACCTCTCATTTTTTCTTTTTATCACGTCCTTTTTCAGATTTGTTTTCACCTATACTTGAAGGCAGCGAAATCTCAGGAGACTCGCTCTTAACTGGCTGAAATCCCCTCGTTATTGAAACTGATTCGCTTGGTTGATACCCATGTTTGAACTCCGTGTACTTTTTTTCTATCATTTTATCCCTCTTTTCGTTCTTTTTTTCTATCTAGTCATCTAAAAAACGTAGTCTCATACTAGAATGATACTCTTCCATTATCCATCTCAACAACATCGTCGCAAAGCATACAAATATCTTCCTCCGAATGTGACGATAACAGTATCGTCGTACCCTTTTCTTTTATTCCAAACAGGTATTTTCTCATTTCTACAACCCCTTCTTTATCAAGTCCATTAAACGGTTCATCAAGAATTAATAACGATGGTTCTTCCATTATTGCTTGAGCCAAGCCAAGCCGCTGACGCATCCCAAGACTGTACTTATTTACATGTCTTTTCAAAGAAGCGTCCAATCCAACATAATGCATTACCTCACAAATCTTTTCGAAATCAACCTCTTTTTTTAAACTACCAAGGATCCTGAGGTTCTTATACCCACTATAGTACGGAATAAAACCCGGGTGCTCGATAATAATACCTGTATCCTTTGGAAAATCAATATCTTTTCCTATCACACTTCCTGAAACCCTGATTATTCCCTCGCTTACACGTACAAATCCACATATACATTTCATTAACATAGTCTTTCCCGATCCATTCCTTCCTATCAAACCATGAATCATCCCTTTTTCAAAGACTAAGTTTATATTCTGCAGAATTTGTGTATGACCTATCATAAGTGATACATTTTCTATCTCTATCATAAATTCGCCTCGCTTTATCATATTTCCTGACTAAAACCATCTAGATTAGCTCGTTTTACAACGCTTATACTTGTAACAAAACAGAAAATGTTTGCGGAAACAAGATAAAACCAGCTTATCCACATGGGCATAACCTCCCTACGAAGATACTCTGTTTTATGTAACCAGGATATTGCATGGGCCATTGGAAACCACCACATCCAATTTGCTTTTAGTGCACATCCGGCGGTACCTAGTCCTATAACAATACAGCATATTACTAACCCCAACTCACGCTGATGTAAAAGTGTGAATAATAGCTTAATTGTAGTTAGAAGAAGCAAGTATAAGAGTAGGAGCATTGATGAAATCAGTACAGCTCGGTAAGGCGTCATCTGATTATAAAGTCCCTTTGGAACAAGATTCGCTTCAAAACTTCCCGTAGCCTCCGGAAACATGTTTTCGTATTCAGTAACAGCCAAACTCCACCCATTATACACAAAACATCTGGACAATGACATCACAATCGTAGAAAGGAATACGATGATAACATATGAAAATGCACTCAGTATTGAAAACAATACTTCCCCAATCAACCACTGCTTTCTCCCACTCCTTATCATTATATAGGGCATATCAACATCTGCTCTTGGAAAATCCGACATAAGTACTAAATATACTAAAGGCAAAATTAGAACCAATAATCCAGAACTAACAACAGCTATAAACGGTTCAACAATTCCTAATGGACTCTGTACCATATTCGAAATTTTAAAAAGTGGCACAATCGCGAACTCTCTGATAAACACAAACAATACAACTAATAATACCATCTTGGATTGAACAATCCACCGTCTATATTCCAATGCCGCTATAGTTAGCACTGCTCTACATCTTTTATTATTCACCCAGATCAGTCCTCTCTCGCAATTCTAAAACAAACAGGATACAACATAACACAATAACTACACTATATATAATCATCGAATCCAGACCAAACTCACCTGTACCTATTTTCATCATATTATCCGGTCCAACCACAAAGGGGATTTCTGAGTTCTTTTGATACCATAGATTCCAGATGTATCTTATCACAAATGGAAGACAGAGAACAAAATATTTATCCTTAGTCCAAACAGTAATGGCCAAACCAATCGATGACCATAGCGCTCCCATTAAAAGTACTCCCAGAAATCTGAAGAATAATGCATTTATAAATGAACCCTCTTCGTTTACTAGAACGAGTGTTTTCCATGGGAATAATAAACAACACAGAATTGAAAATATACAATATCCTACCAGCAAAACACTTCCGCCGGTAATTACAGATGAAACCGCCCTGGTTATACCATATTTACATACGCCCTCTTTAAAAACCATATACCTTTTGAATCCATATCTTATTTCATCACAGTACCTCTTTACCCCGATATAGCTTGCAAAAATCGGGACAAAGAGTGTTGTCCACCCTCCTAGTGCTCCTGACAGGATAGCTCTTCCTAATGAAATCGTTTCCTCTGATAATATACGCCTCTTTTCTAACATGCCCGTTTCAATTATCGATAAGGTTGTATTCTCATTTATCATATAGTATGGAGTTGTAAAACATAGAACAGCTATAATTACTGCAATAAGAATATAATACCACGAGAATAAATTCTCTTTTATCTGTCTGATCGTCTCTTTCATTCTTATTCTCCAAAATAACGAATCCCTTCAAGCTTTGTCATGATGTCACCGCTTATCATGTTTACTTTTATATATCCATTTTCATTTCCTTCCATCTTGTCGTTTTCTTTTTGCTTTTTTGGTATCATAAAACAATAAACAGGGATTAACTCGATTTTTCTTCCTTCCTTGTGCGTCTTCAAGGGTCTGTCTTCTGACTTTTTATTCTTTTCCTTATCCTCATAAACAATCTTCATATCATACATTGGCCGGATTTCTCTTATTTCAACTTTCTTATACCCCGATAGTTCTTTTTCAACCAGCCTTACGGCAGTTTGAGGTGATATTATTCTATCAATCCTTTGAAGATGGTTAATTTCAAATCCCCCTGTCATATTCGTAAACATGCTTATTTTGTTTGTTTTGTACATATCAACTTCCATCAACGCAAATGTTGTATTCATCCTTTGATTTCCTTCATCATCTTCACAATAATCTCTGTCCAGATTGTTCAAAGGCATTCCTTCTATCGTCCGTTCAATCATAAATGTCAGCATGCTACTTTTATTTGGCAGTTTCTTTTCACAAATACGATATACTTTATGTTCAAAGTCACTCTCCAGTTTTCTATACTTATCATCAAGTTGATTCTGAACGAAGTTTAGCAATTCAGACATTCTCGCTTGCTGTCCACCAATAGTAATCACTTCATCCTTTCCTACAAAACTGTCAGGGTTGGTGATACAATCATATTCATCGGTGACGTCTTCCTGATTTGCAATCGAATCATAATATGCACAGAATCCGTTTCCTTCTACGTTTATATACTCATTATTTGATTCTGACATATAATCTGAGTTCCCATTCTGGTTATCTATAGAACAATCAACCCATTTGCAGTCTCTGACCCCAAACATCTCCGCATATAAATCACTTTTATTTGTCTCTCCTTTTTTCATTTTAATGGTACCGCTATACACGTTTTTTATGTTGTACTTATTTGATGCGGGAAGCACAAGGTTTTCCGTTTTAGTTTTCAACACCTCATCGATCTCACCGGACAGATCACTTGGCGATATATACTCCATCTCGACTTCACTGATATTATCATTTGTTCCATATCCAGATGCCCTCTCTCTCACCTCAGAAGGCGCTTGCTGACATGCAGATAAAATGAATATCGATATTAGTAATATCGAAACGGTCTTTTTCATAATACATCTCCTACACATATGTAACATTCGAAAGATTTGAATAAATCTCCCCATTTATCATATTTACTTTTATGTAGCTATAACAATTTGATTCAATCCCATCTTCATCAGCCCCCCTTTTTTTAATCATAAAACAATATACAGGGACTAGTTTCATTTTTCTTCCCGGCTTAGCAAAATATTCCTTTTTGTTTATGCCGTATTCTAATTCAAGGTCATACATGGGCCGTATTTCCTCTATTTTTACTTTTCTAAAACCTGACAATTCAGCTTCCACCAATCGAGCTGCAGAAACCGGAGAAACAACTCTATCGACTTCCTCTTTTTCTATTATTTCAATTCCCCCATAATCATTTGAAAACTCTGTTATACAGTTCTTTTTGTCAACATAAACATCTCCTGTTATCGATGCCTTTGTATATGAGGGCGAATCTTCATTACCATCTCCTTCTTCCCCAAAAACATCAAGAGGGACTCCATCCAGAGTCCTTTCAGTCATGAAAATAATTCGATTATTCCCATCATCATACTTTTCTAGAATCATCCAACTCACTTTATAATCTACTGTGCTCTCCATTCTATTCCATTTTTTTACCAACCACTTATTCACATAGGTCAACTGGCTTTCTAGCGACACTTCCTCTCCATCAAGCCTGCAAGTACCTAAGGGAGAATCTGTCAAGTGAAGATTCAAAACAGCCTCATATCTTCCTGTTTCCTCGCCTTCACTTTCGGTATCCTCCCTTAAGAACCCAAAAGCACCATTGTCTTCTATCCGTATATAATAAGTTTCTGCTTGGGATATGTATCCTGGATTGATTTCCTTCTCCAATTCCTTATCCTCCCAATTAACTGCATGAATACCCATCAGATTAGCATATTCATCTCGGTGTTTCTTTCGATCCTTTTGAAATGACGCCTCCCCATCATAAACGGCCTTTACATCCGTCATTTTGATAGTCGATGGCAACTCAATATTCTCGAATGATTCACTAAACAGCTCTGTTAAGTTTCTTTCGATTTCTGAAGTACGAATGTATTCGATATTTGTTTTCTTCCCATAATAAACCGGATAACTCTTTGCGTTATCAACTACCATCTCCGGAACCTTTTCACACCCAATCAAACAGAAAACTATATTCAATACAAGAAGTACGCAGATGCATTTTTTCATAGTCGTTCTCCCTAGTATTCAACAATCCCACTTGAGCGAGCTACATCACTTGGATTTCGAAGAGAAATCCTTACTGAACACTTTTTTGTTTTATCAGCATCTATACCAAATATTGATGACATACCAACCTCTATATTTCCCGATATGTTGTTGTCCTTATATATTAACAAAGTACCTCTGCCGTGGTATGATTTTTGTTGTATAGATATTCTACCATCCGATGGTTTTATACTCTTTTGCCAAGCGAGATTCACATCAGACGACGGAGCTCCTGCCGTATAATAAAGGTTAAAACTACTGCTGCTTTTGGCACTTGAGAGTATCCCTACATTTAATACCATTACTAATAGAATAGCCGGGACAATTTTTCTAATTCTTCTCATCTTCATTTTCCCTCCTTTAATAAATCAATCTTCCGCTCATATACATGTTTTGATTTCCATATGAGGTTAAAGATATTTTCACACCATATGCATATCCTTTTTTTATTTTTGGGATCTGAATCGAGCATCCGGACGACTGAATTTGACCATAATTTGTACTATCAATTCTCACATTACATACAGATCCGCTCGTAACTGAATCAGCAACTACTTTTATCGAAGAAGTATTTGCTACCACAAGTTTTTCATACGTCCTAATGGTTTCGGACGAGGGCGCCTCTTGGACATACCTTAAAACCCAATTATCTGTTTTGGTTTTTGCCTGTGCCACTCTTGATGAAAGTATAACTCCAAACAATATTAACAACCATAACCCTCTTATCCTTTTTTTCTTCATTTTACCCTCCTAAAAAGTTATATTCTGTTTCTTAACCTCAGTAGCATTGTTTCCTTAATAGCACCCCCTTCTGTATAAATTCTCTGCATTATAGGACTCTTGAATACCCCCTTCATATGGATTAAACCAAGTGTTAATCTCCTGTATAATATCCACACACAATAATCATATACCGGCTTTCCATTCCAAAATATTCATTTATTGAATATTTTGCCAGAGATTATTCCTAGATAGAATACATTCAATGCTACTTATGCTGTATAATATCGATATAGGAGGAGAGCCCTATGGATATTGATTCAAAGAGATTTGGTCTTTTACTTAAACAAGCGCTAAAGAATAATCATCTAACACAACCGCAACTAGCTGAAGCAATCAATGTATCTCAATCAACCATAAGCAAATTAGTTAACGGCAAGTATTCTCTTTCTCCGGAACTTGCTATATCCATTGCTAACCATTTCCCTGAGAGCATTGAAATCAACGTTATGTTAAGTCAGTACATGCCCTCACGAACCAAAGATCCTATTGAGCAAGAAATCAATTCTTACATTCCTTTTCTTAATCAAGAAGACAAAGCAGTCGCCTTGCGTTTTGTCAAAGCAATGGTAAACTCCTATCAATCCGAGTGAATAATAAGTCTATGACCATTAGTCATATCTTTATTATTCGTTTTATGATCGTTCTTACCAAAGCAATTCACAAATAACTGAATTGTCAACAAACACTCGCAACACATTATGGCATACAAAATGCAATTAAACAGCCATCCGTGATCAAAGAGGATCATTGATACAACAACATATAACACCATAATTAGAACAGTAATCCTTCTAAACACGTCCCTTTCTTGAGAGTTCAGCGGTCTGTTTCTCGTCTCGGCCGGTATTCCTGAATACAATACCAAATATACTGCTATAACCAGAAAGATCATATTCAGATTTGGCTCTGCATAATGGGCTAAAACCGATGACACACTTTGCATTGTAATGGAAGCCACAACACAAATAATTGGTTTTGACGCATGATATCCTCCCATATACCTGCGTAGCATCATATATGATAACGCAAATGCTACGCATTCACGTAAACATCCAAGAAGAGTTCCTATTGCTAAAGAAACCACTATGTTTACTAGATCATGCTTTAACAAAAATAGACCATATCGATATATCTCTTCATTATTACCCGCAGACCCATTCTCTTCTTTACTCGCTTTCTCCTGATCCATCTTCTTTCTTTCCTCGCTTTACAAAGGACTCTAGCCCCTCGGGAACCTTTGGCTGATAAATAAACAATGCACACGCTGAATTAACGCTCGACTGGGCTGTTACCTGAGCAAGAGTTTTAATGCTTTTTTTCAATACATCCTTCATCTTAGACATGGTTCATGCCTCCTTTTCTTTTTTTCAGATTGTAACATATTTCTCTTATGAAGTGTGGTTTTTGCGTAAATGTCCTACGAATCAGCGCAAATGACCATTTTATTCGAACGATTCATAATAATCGAGATATTATTCCTACCCTCTCACCCCGGCTCAAGTGTAATTCTTAATGCCTCAATCGTGTTTTGCAATAATCTCTTGCATTCTGTACATATTATGATATAATTAATACGTATTAAATACATGCAGCTGGAGGTGTTGTCCTTGTTTTCTATCGTTGTCTGTGATGATGATCCTTTGATCGTAAAATCGATCATGGCTGATATTCATGATATCTTGGAACCCGAACATGTCAATTATGAGTGTCTTCCTTATTACTCTTTAAATGAATTGTTCTCAGATATGAAAAATAGAGAAAACAATGCATTTTGCTACGATTTGATGATTCTTGACATAGAATTCATATCTGAACACTCAGATGGCATTGATTTAGGCAAATATATCCGCGAAACAATACATGATGAACTTTCATTTATAATATACATATCATCCAAAGATCAATATGCCATGGAGTTATTTCAGATTCGTCCATTTGATTTTCTTACAAAACCCGTCAATAAGAATAGACTAAAGAATGATCTTAAAAAGATTCTTTTTCTAGCCAATATACAATCTGAAGCACTTACGATTAACTCAAAAAAACAAAACATTACTTTACCTTTATCATCAATTCTTTACTTTCAAGCTTCCAACCATACAATACAAGTGGTTTGTTCTAACAATAATATGTACGAGTATCCAGGTCGATTAAAAGACCTAAAGGAAAAGCTTTCCAAGAAGAATTTTTTTTGTCCACATAATTCCTATTTAGTAAACTATTCCTCTGTAGTCATTTGGACCAGGAATCAATTGATACTAACTAATAATGATACAATCCCCGTGAGTCGTTCTCACCACCAAGAAGTTATGGATATTCAGTTTAGAAACGAGGTCCGCTTATGAAATCCTTTTTCTTCGATTTTCTATATCTGCTTGCCAGTGCGCTAAGAACATTTTGTATTTTCCTCTTTCTGGAATCATTTTTGAATGCAACTAAAACGAGAAGGCGTATGCTCGGATATATTGCGTTTTATATAATTATATCATCAGAGTATCTTTTTCTTGATGTCCCAATTGTTACCTTTCTTCTTAATATAATTGGTCTATTTATTCTTACTCTATTCTATAAAGACGACCTTAAACGAAAAGTACTGGGGATTATCTTTATTTACACTATATCCCTGTTTTCTGAATCCTTCTCCCTGATTTATGATCATTATCTAGATCTTTCTATTTTTAAACAGGGAAACTACTCGTCTTATATCGGTGTAATCGTAACGCCGATTATCATGTTTGTATTTGTCATAATATATCGTCACTACAAGAATTCACAAGAATCCATACATCTCCCCACTCGTTATTGGCTGGCTGTGCTTCTTGTACCTATATCATGTATTGCAATGATGCTGATTGTATCAACCGTTTTGATTAGTCCATGGCAGTACCTATCTGTAGAAATTATACTTTTTTCAATAACTCTATCTGTTTTCTTGATTACTGAAAAGCAGATATCATTTTTTATTCAAGAAGCTGAAGCTAAGTCTATTAAAGCACAGAATCTCTATTATTTGAAACAATTTGAAGAGATAAACAAGTCAAATAATACCATACGTTCCATTCAACACGATATGAACAATCATTTTCTCGCCTTACAAGCCTTAGCTGAAAAAGACAAATCACGTGATATATATCAATATATCTCCAGCCTTAGAGAGGAACTAGGCAAGACCAAGAGTATTGATTCTGGCAATCCAACTATAGACTCTATTCTCAATGCCAAGATCAATTCGGCAAACAAGAGCGGAAAGAAAATGTCTGTATCCTTACAGGTGCCCAATAAGCTTCCAATAGATGATGTCGATGTTACCATTTTATTGGGCAATCTGCTTGATAACGCAATTGATCATTCATCAGGAGACATTTATGTGCTCATTCGATTTACCTCAGGACGACTCCTTCTTCTTTGTGAAAACCCAACTGCTGTTACTCCGGAAAAGAGTAACCGATTTTATAAAACAACAAAAGAATATTCATTAATGCATGGTTATGGATTGATCAATATGCAGCGAATTGCAACTAAGTATTCTGGGGAAGTTCAATGCAACATTGAAAATGGGGTTTTCACTACAAGAATTCTTTTGTATCTTTCTTCTCCTTGTGTATAATTACACATCGGTTGACCGTATCAAACCGCTCCGTGTTTTCAGATAGTGTACCGAAAACCAGGCAAATAATAGAGGAATATCGAAAAGCTTCGCCATCATTATTCCCACTATCCCAAGGATTTTTAACTCCGCTCTGGCAATCACTTATGCATTTACTTTAACGAAAATATGCCGATCCATCATAATCTTTTCTGATTGCTTGTCAATAGCCACTTCTCGACAGACACCAGCCTTCTTCATTTCAATCATTTGCCTGTCTTCATTCTGATCCGTAGAGCTGATCAAAACATACCCGTATACTTTCTTATCATCTTGTTCACCCATAATTCTAATACTCTTTTCTTGCTGTCTTTATAATCTAGTCTACGATGCTTGATGACTCTTCTTTCACCTTTCTTAAACGCCTGTTCTATATGATATTCAGGTCGTGTGCCAGATACGCCTTTTGTTCGACTGCGTCGAAAAAACGCTCCGGTTAGGTGGCGATTGCCCCCTAAAACCCCCCAATATTTGTAAAAATAGGTGAATGCCGTCATTTTTGACTCCGTTTTTCTCGACTGCCGACATTTTAGCCGTCTTTTTTTTTGACTGACGCCAAAACCGCCGTCACTTCCATTTTGTAATTTTTCTCCCCAAACATAAAATTGACGGCATTTTTACCAAAGAGCCGACAAATACGACGGCACTTTTTTTTGACTGCCGACAAATCCGCCGTCAGTATCGTCAAAGTGACGCCCTGGCAGATTTTCCCGCCCACATCTTGTTCGACAATTCAATTCTACCATCACTCCCTTCAAAATTGTTATCATACAATGTCACCTTTATTATTTTTACTTAACATCCCGTGATATCTATTTTCCTCCGATCCGCGGTATAATTGAGCCAAACGACAGATCCTCGATCGTCGAACAACGGTGTTATTCTCGCTGAAAGGAGGTGGAGTCCCATGAAAAGCATCACTAATAAAAAGAAAAAAGCACTGACTTGGGACTTGTCAACCCTCCTGAACTATGCTAAACTTTTTGGTATGAGTGAGGTGAGGCTCTCGGATGATTATACTATGAGATAATCCAAAATGATCATTGAAAAAAGAATACTGGAAGAGATCCATCCCTACCGCATCTATGACAACAGCAAGGTTGTACCGGGACAATGGGCAACCTATCTGCCGGATCCAACCGCACCGCGTGGGCGAAGGTTTCTAAGAAGAAACAGTTATGAAAGGATCTGCCAGGCGGTGATCGAGTTCTATCTGGAGCAGGAAGAGATCAACATGACTATGCAGACCTTGTACGAAAAGTGGATAATCTTTCGCCGAGATGAAACTGCTGCCAAGGCCGGAACCGTCAGAAAGGACGCTTCCCTGTGGAACACCTACATCAAGGACGCAAAACCGGATAAGTTAAAGATGGGCGATATGAAGGTTGCGGACATTACTGCAAAGGTGCTTTACACTTATTTCCGTAAACTGACCAAGGATAGGGAATACACCAAACAGATGGTAACCAATATCCGTGCCGTCCTCTCCGGGATGTTTTCCTACGCAGTTGAGAACGAGATCATCGAGCACAACCCAATCCGTGATGTGGATACCAAGCGTCTTCCCTTCAAACCGACACAGGATAAGCGAGACGATGTGTTCACACATGAGGAGGCAACAAAGCTGCTGACCTACCTTGAGCCCTCTGACGATCCCTATGCACTTGCGATCCGGTTGGACTTCAACCTCTTTATCCGCATCGGCGAGCTGGCTGCTTTGAAGTGGGAGAATATCAACTTTGAAAAGAAATCGGTCTATATCTGCCATCAGATAACCTACGAGCCGGAACTCGACGATGACTTGACTTTCACGGATAAGAAGATGGTGACGGAAGACTATCTGAAAGGATGCACATCACAGGGCTTTCGGACAGAGCATCTAAGAGATGAAGCAATCGAAATCCTGAAAAGAGCGCGGGAGATCAATCCGGACGGTGAGTTCGTGTTCATGCCCTTTGGTAAACCGATCATCACGACAACATTTAACAAGAGGCTGAAGAAATACTGCAAGGCCGCCGGCGTTCCCTACCACTCAAGTCATAAGATCCGGTTCTATGTCTGCTCCACCGCCTACAATGGTGAAAACCTAACGCAGGTGAGCCGAATGATGGGTCACAGCCAGACCAGTACCACCCTCCATTATTTACGCGATGTAAACCAGGAGGAAGCATGCGCTGAAGTATTCAGCAAATAAGGAAACCAGTGACGACATTAAAAAAGATCAATGGTTTCAAATGGTTTCAAAATTGTAAGAAAATGAAAAACCCGAAAACCCACGATATTTCGTCGATTTTCGGGTAAAATAACAACGGAGAAGGAGGGATTTGAAGGCTGTTATGAATCCGCAAACCCACATAGAAAGGAGGTTTGTGAGCCTTCGATGTTGCGTGGTAACCGGGTTGGTAACCATTTATCATCCTCAAAATACAATAAATAATATCAATACACCTGCATAAGCTTATCCATGCTTTTCAACTGCCGCCTTTCTCCACGCATCTTTTTCAGAAGGAATCAAATCC
>ONTX01000393.1 GCA_900320825.1 uncultured Lachnospiraceae bacterium
ATTCACTACGGTATCTGCGGTGAGCACGGCGGAGATCCTTCATCCGTTGAGTTCTGCCACAAGATCGGACTTGATTATGTATCATGTTCACCTTTCCGTGTTCCTATCGCAAGACTTGCAGCAGCACAGGCAGCAATCGCAGACAGGTAATCGGATATCTGAAGTTGTTAGAAGAGACCGGACTTTTCGTCCGGTCTCTTTTTTTATGAATCATGTTGTTTTTCATTATGCATTAATACTTTAAAAAATACCCGGGATATATTAAAATAGAAGAGTGTGAATTAAAGAAATAAAAGTTGAAATATTTTAAAAACAATAGATTTGAATTATGAAAAATATAAAAAATAATAATAAAGGTTTTACCCTGGCAGAACTGGTGGTGATCCTGGTCATTCTCTCGCTCCTTTTTGCGATACTTATTCCAACCGTTATGGGATATATCGATGAAGCCAGGAATAAAAAATATCTTCCAAATGCAAAATCCTGTTTGGATGCCGCACAGGCCATGTTTTCAAAACAGTACGGATTAAATGATGTGCTTCCTGCTGATACAGCGGTTGTTTCGGGGAGCAGGGAACAGTCCAAATCAGCAAACCATGATCAGGATATCACGACCACGAAGTTTGCAGAAGATCTGCTTAAACTTGCGGGACTCCCCGATGGTTCTCCCTATCTTTTTATGGTAGGTGTGGGAAGCGCAGTGGATCCTGTGGGAACTGTAAGATATGGAAGAACTTTAACGGAAGCAGATAAATATACCATATACTATGCGGTTTATATGGAAGATGCGAATTCTAAGGCATGGTATTACTATAACGGAAGCTGGTCTACCAGAAATCCCAGATATCATAAAGACAGTTCGATCTATGATGCAAACAATATCATTGTTTCCGGTCCCGATAAGGGAATAAGGATCCAGTATTACCTTATCGCTAATCGTCATCCTACATATAAGACAAGTTCTGTTGACAATGGTAAGTTCTGGGACTGGCTCAGAGATATGAAATAAAATTTTGGAGGTGAATTATGGCTGATACTGTTTGGCGCTGCAGTGTATGCGGCTACGAGTATGAAGGTGAAACCCTTCCCGATGACTTTACATGTCCCAGGTGTAAACATCCGGCATCGGATTTTGAAAAAGTAGAAAAGAAAACGGAGGAAAAAGCAGTGAATAAGTACGCAGGAACAAAGACAGAGCAGAATCTTAAGGATGCCTTTGCAGGTGAGTCCCAGGCCAGGAATAAGTATACTTATTTCGCATCCGTTGCAAAGAAAAACGGATATGAGCAGATCGCAGCTCTTTTCCTTAAGACTGCAGAGAATGAGAAGGAGCATGCAAAACTCTGGTTCAAGGCTCTTGGCGGGATCGGAACCACAGAGGAGAATCTTCTTGCTGCAGCAGAGGGTGAGAATCATGAGTGGACCGATATGTATGAAAGAATGGCTAAGGAAGCTGATGAAGAAGGTTTCCATGATCTTGCCGAGCAGTTCAGAGGTGTTGCTGCAATAGAGAAGATGCATGAAGAGCGTTACCGCAAGCTTCTTGAGAATGTTAAGGCAATGGAAGTTTTCAAGAAGTCAGGCGTTACGGTTTGGGAGTGCCGCAACTGCGGACATATCGTAGTCGGTACCGAAGCTCCCGATGTATGTCCCGTTTGTAAGCATCCTCAGAGTTTCTTCGAAGTACACGAGGATAATTTCTGATACTTCATTCATCAAAGCTGTTTTTCAGTTTAATGATTTTCAAAAAGCGAAGCCGTCACAGACTTCGCTTTTTTTTAATGCATCAGCTTATTTATTTTGTTAAAATGAAAAAGACGCATATTTATTTAGCTACGCGACAATACTAAACAATGGAGGTTTGTACGTATGAGTTTTAAAATGGAACCCACACCGGAAATCTGTGAACTTGCAAAAGTATGCAGGGAAAATTCACAGATAGCCCCCGAGTTATTTGCCGAGTACGATGTTAAAAAAGGACTTCGTGATGTAAACGGTAACGGTGTAAGAGCAGGTCTTACAAGGATATCGACCATAATTGCAAAAGAAGAAAAAAACGGTGAAAGCATTCCCTGTGCCGGCCGTTTATACTATCGGGGAATAGATATAAGAGATCTTACTTCCGGTTTTTATAATGATGGAAGATTTGGTTTTGAAGAAACAGCATATCTTATCCTTTACGGAAAACTTCCCACTGAAGAAGAACTGAAAAATTTTAATGAGGTACTTTCCGATTCAAGATCCCTTCCAAAGAATTTTGTCAGGGATATCATCATGAAAGCACCAAGCAATGATATGATGAACACTCTGGCCAGAAGCGTACTTACTCTTTATTCCTACGATAAGAATTCAGATGATACATCTCTTGAAAATGTAATGCGTCAGTGCCTGATGCTGATCGCTGTTTTCCCGATGCTGTCTGTTTACGGATATCACGCATACAACCATTACAACAAGGATAAGAGTCTGTATATACACAGACCGGATCCGGCTCTTTCAACAGCGGAAAATATTCTTCGCATGTTGAGACCTGATATGAAGTACTCACAGCTTGAAGCACAGGTTCTCGATATGGCACTTGTTCTTCATATGGATCACGGCGGAGGAAACAACTCTACATTTACAACTCATGTAATTTCTTCATCGGGTACGGATACATATTCTGTTATGGCTGCAGCTCTCGGATCATTAAAAGGTCCCAAGCACGGTGGTGCAAATATAAAAGTTGTAAAGATGTTCCATGACATATGGAAAAATGTTCACGATCATAAAGATGAAAATGAAGTGAGAGAATATCTTAAAAAGATATTGCACAAAGAAGCATTTGATAAGGCGGGACTTATATACGGTTTCGGTCATGCCATATATTCCGTATCAGATCCCAGGGCACTTATATTCAAACAGTTTGTTGAAAAACTTGCGGAGTCAAAACATAAAAAAGCAGAGTATGATCTCTATGCGATGATAGAAAGACTTGCACCTGAAGTGATCGCAGAGGAAAGAAAGATGTATAAAGGTGTAAGTGTCAACGTGGATTTCTACAGCGGATTTGTTTACAGCATGCTTGAACTTCCGCTGGAACTTTATACTCCCATGTTCGCGTGCGCAAGGATCGTAGGCTGGAGTGCACACAGAATGGAAGAGCTTATAAACGTAGACAAGATCATACGTCCTGCGTACATAGGCATTCAGGAATTAACCGAATATGTATCTCTCGATAAGAGATAAAAAATATGACACGAATGCTTTTTTTTAAAAGTCAAAAAAATTTTTAACAAAAATTGAAAAAAACCTTTGTAATTACTGAATAATTGTAGTATATTCTTTTTAGTAGTTGTTGATAAAAATAATTATTCCAAATCGGAGGAGGAAAAAAATGGCTACAACTAAGAAACCCGCAGCACCTGCAAAGAAGGCTACTACCGCTAAGAAGGCAGCACCTGCAAAGAAGGCTACCACCGCTAAGAAGGCAGCACCTGCAAAGAAGGCTACTGTTGCAAAGAAAGCTACCACCGCTAAGAAGGCAGCTCCTGCAAAGAAAGCTACCACCGCTAAGAAGGCAGC
>ONTX01000397.1 GCA_900320825.1 uncultured Lachnospiraceae bacterium
AGGGACCTAAGCGTACCGTTGCAAACAAGAAGAAGTAATTAACAGAGCATAACAGAAAGTAGGTTAGTTTATCATGGCAGATTCAAAATCAGGCGCTAAAAGGCGTGTCAAGAAAAACGTTGAACATGGTCAGGCACATATCCAGGCATCTTTCAACAATACTATTGTTACACTTACAGATGCACAGGGTAACGCACTGAGCTGGGCAAGCGCAGGCGGACTTGGCTTCAGAGGTTCAAGGAAATCTACTCCTTATGCTGCACAGGTTGCTGCAGAGACTGCTACTAAGGCAGCACTTGTTCATGGTCTTAAGGATGTGGATGTATTTGTTAAGGGACCCGGTACCGGAAGAGAGGCAGCTATCAGAGCACTTGCTGCATCAGGACTTCAGGTTCTTTCCATTACCGATGTAACCCCCGTTCCTCACAACGGATGCAGACCTCCCAAGAGACGTCGTGTGTAATAATTAGTTTTTGTTAACAAGTTGGATGAAGGCATCGGATAGCCCGGTGTTGTAAACAACATTTAGAAAGGATATTTAAAATGGCAGTAAATCGTGTTCCGGTACTTAAGAGATGCAGAGCACTCGGCATCGAGCCCGCTGTTCTCGGCTATGACAAGAAGTCTAACCGTCAGAACCAGCGTGCAGGCAAGAAAGTAAGTGAGTATGGCAACCAGCTTCGTGAGAAGCAGAAGGCTAAGTTCATCTATGGCGTTCTTGAGAAGCCTTTCCGTAATTATTACAAGAAGGCTGACCGTATGAAGGGAATGACCGGTGAAAACCTTATGGTCATGCTCGAGAGCCGTCTTGATAATGTCGTTTTCAGACTCGGACTTGCAAGAACCCGTCGTGAAGCAAGACAGGTTGTAGGTCACAAGCATGTAATGGTTAACGGCAAGAAGGTAAACATTCCTTCATATCTTGTAAAAGCAGGTGATGTTATCGAACTTACCGAGAAGGCTAAGTCACTCACCAGATACAAAGAGATCGTTGAGGTTACAGGCGGAAGACTTGTTCCCGAATGGCTTGACGGAAACCCTGCTGATTTCAAGGGAACCGTTAAGAATCTTCCTACCAGAGAGATGATAGATGTCCCTGTAAATGAGATGCTTATCGTCGAGCTTTATTCCAAGTAATTCATAGGTGCCTGACACAGCCTGGCACAAAATGTCTTAAAGAATATACAGCTCACTAAATTGATATTGCATATGCAATGATTATAGGAGGAATATTTAATGACGGATTTCGAAAGACCTTCAATAAAGATTGAAAAGTCCGATGATAAGAGCGGCCGTTTCGTGATCATGCCTCTCGAGAGAGGATACGGAATTACCCTCGGCAACTCACTCCGCAGGATCATGCTTTCCTCGCTTCCCGGAAATGCCATCAGTGAAATAAAGGTTGAGGGAGTACAGCATGAGCTCAGCACCATTCCCGGTGTTAAAGAGGATATGACAGAGATCGTTCTTAATATCAAGAGCATCGCTGTTAAGAACAACGAAAGAGGCGGACAGCCCAAGCGTATGTACATTGAAGCAGAGGGTGAAGGCGTGGTAAAGGCTTCTGATATCAAGCACGATTCCGATATCGAGATTGCCAATCCCGATCAGGTGATCGCAACCCTTTGCGGTAAGAATGCAAAGCTTTACATGGAACTCATTGTTACCGAAGGAAGAGGATATGCCGGTGCAGACAGACTTCGTCCCGATGAGCACAATATCGGTTCCATCGCAATTGATGCAATTTATACTCCCGTAGAAAGAGTAAATGCTACCGTTGAGGATACCCGTGTGGGACAGAGCACCGATTATGACAAGCTCACCCTCGATGTTACCACCAACGGAACCATGACTCCCGAAGAGGCTGTAAGCCTTGCGGCAAAGGTTCTCTCAGAGCATCTTGGTCTTTTCATCGATCTTTCTGAAAGAGGCAAGGAAGTAAAATTCATCGGTGGCACAGATGAGCATGTTGCAGGAGATGGCCAGAATGATCACCTCAGCATCGAAGAGCTTGAGCTTTCAGTCAGAAGTTTCAACTGTCTCAAGCGTGCCGGAATCAACACTGTTTCCGAGCTTTGCGAGAAGACAGAGGACGAGATGATGAAAGTCAGAAACCTCGGAAAGAAGTCATTCGATGAAGTTCGTCAGAAGCTTGATGAACTCGGACTCGGATTCAAAGATTCAGATAACTAATTGATCCGGGCGGTAAGACCGAAGAGCACGCCCAAAGTCACGAAGATAACGTGACTTGCACCACACGGAAGGCTGTTCCGGGGAGGGTAAGACCACATGGCACATCCCGGGGATACCGTGTAAAGGAAAGGATAAAGAAATGGCAGTACATTACAGAAAACTCGGAAGAACATCTTCCCAGAGAAAAGCATTACTCAGAAACCAGGTTACCGCTCTTATCCAGAACGGAAGAATAACCACCACTGAAGCTAAGGCTGAGGAGGTTCAGAGAATCGCTGAGAGACTTATCGCTCTTGCAGTAAAAGAGAAGGACAATTACGAGACCGTTAAGGTTACCGCTAAGGTTGCCCGCAAGGATAAGGACGGCAAGAGGATCAAGCAGATCGTTGATAAGGAAACCGGAAAGGTTCTTGCAGAGAGCGCAAGGGACAAGGACGGAAAGATCGTAAGAAAAGAGAACGGAATCACCGTTACCGTTTATGATGAAGTAGAGAAGGAGATCAAGAAGGATAAGCCTTCAAGACTTCACGCAAGACATCAGATGAACAAGATCCTCTATCCTGTAACCGAAGTTTCAAGCGAGAACAAGGGCAGAAAGAGATCCGTTAAGGAAATCGATCTTGCAACAAAGCTTTTTGATGAGATCGCACCTAAGTATGCAAACAGAAACGGCGGATATACCCGTATCGTAAAGCTTGGCCAGAGAAAAGGTGATGCAGCAATGCAGGTTATCATCGAGCTTGTATGATGTAAATCAAACATATAAAACCGGAGGAAATCCCTCCGGTTTTTTTATTGCAGGTATTTAGTTTTCTATTTTAATTGGATTCGGTTTCGCCGGTGGATGAAGCCGGGGTCTGCGATTCGGAACCGGCAGCATCAGAAGCTGTAGTATAAGCATCCTTCCAGCTGCTTTCGCCTGTGGCGTAAGCTGTATCGGGATTTTTCTGCGCGTAATCGGTAAGGGTTTCGCTTCCGGCCTTCGATATGTAGGTTATAAATCCTATGATCAGAATACCCACAAGGATCACAAAAACCATCTGTCTGAACCTGTTGTTTGAAAACAATTCTCTCATGAAGAAAATGATACCACCGCGTTAGTTTTTTTGAAAGAAAAAGTTTTAATTATCTTAAGTCAGATGTTGCATGAATCAAGGATTTTTAGGTATAATAATTGTCTATGGGCATTATTAAAACAAAGGATCTTGTATATGAATATATAAGACGTGATGACGACGGAAATCCCGTGGACGTCACCACTGCTCTTGATCATGTGAACATTGATATAAGGCAGGGTGAATTCATAGGGGTGCTCGGCCACAACGGTTCAGGCAAATCAACATTTGCCAAGCATCTTAATGCCATTTTATATCCATCAGAGGGTGAAGTTATTGTAGACGGAATGAATACCACCGATGATGATAAGCTTTGGAATATCAGAAGCACAGCAGGAATGGTATTCCAGAATCCCGATAACCAGATAATCGGACAGCTTGTTGATGAAGATGTTGGATTCGGACCCGAAAATCTTGGGGTTCCTACGAATGAAATAATCCAGCGCGTTGAGGAAAGCCTGAAGGCTGTGGGAATGTTTGAATACAGACACAAATCCCCGGGTAAACTTTCAGGCGGACAAAAGCAGCGTGTATCCATAGCGGGAGTCCTTGCAATGCATCCCAAATGCATTGTGCTGGACGAACCGACTGCAATGCTGGATCCTTCAGGAAGGCACGAAGTAATAAGAGCCATCAGGGCACTTAATGACGTTGAGAAGATAACCGTGATACTCATCACACATTATATGGATGAAGTTGTTCATGCCGACAGGATTTATGTCATGGACAAGGGAAGCGTTGTGATGCAGGGAACACCAAGGGAGATCTTTTCGCAGGTAGAAACCCTGGAAAAACTCAGACTCGATGTACCGGTACCTACACGGATCGCATGGGAATTAAAGAAAAAAGGAATAAATCTTCCTGACGGAATACTAACACGGGAAGAACTCATCAAAGAGATACAAAATGCCGTTAATACTTGATCATGTCACAAAAGTATATAATGCAGATACCGAGAGTCCTGTAAGGGCTCTGGAAGACGTGTCCCTTACTATCCCGGAAGGGCAATTCATAGGACTCATAGGCCATACGGGATCCGGCAAGTCCACTCTGGTTCAGCATTTAAATGCACTGATGACACCTGATTCCGGAAGCATTTATTTTAACGGAAAAGATATTTCTGACAGGGAATTTGATAAAAAAGAACTGAGAAAACACGTAGGGCTGGTATTTCAGTATCCTGAGCACCAGCTTTTTGAGAGCGATGTTTTCAAGGATGTGAGTTTCGGTCCCACTAATATGGGCATGAATAAAGTTGAAGTAGGCAAGGCAGTATTCGATGCACTGAGAATGGTTAATTTCCCCGAAGAACTTTATACCTCATCGGTATTTGAACTTTCAGGAGGACAGAAAAGACGCGCTGCCATAGCAGGAGTTCTTGCCATGAAACCTGACTATCTGATCCTTGACGAGCCCACGGCAGGACTTGATCCTACAGGAAGAACCGAGATCCTTGATATGATCGCTGATCTTCATAAGACAGCGGGGATCACCATTATTCTTGTTTCCCATTCCATGGAGGATGTGGCCAGGTATGTTGAGCGTGTTCTTGTAATGGATCACGGAAGAGTGGTATATGACGGTACTCCACGTGAAGTATTTTCACACGATAAAAAGCTGGCAGAAATGGGACTTGATATTCCCGAGCCTTCAAAGATAACTAAAGCACTTAACGAAGCGGGACTAGCGGTTGATACGGGCGTACTTACCGTTGAAGAGGCCTGCAACACCATATATGAAGCAATAAAGAGACGATAAAGTAAATGATCCGCGACATAACGATCGGACAATATTATCAGACTGAGAGTGTGATACACAGACTTGACCCGAGGGTAAAACTTTTCGGGACACTTCTGTTTATCATTTCTGTTTTTACATACGATAATCCCCTCGGTTATCTTATGGCAGTCATTTTTCTTTTCAGTGTCATAAAGCTTTCCAATGTACCTTTAAAATTCATTGTCAAAGGTCTTAAGGGAATCGTTATAATCCTTATGATCACCGTGCTGCTGAATCTGTTTCTGACACCCGGAAATGAAGTTATAAAGGTATGGCGTATATCGATCACCTGGGAAGGTATTGCTGTGGCACTTACCATGGTCATCAGACTGACCATGCTGATCATGGGTTCCAGCATGATGACACTGACAACTACTCCGAACAACCTTACAGACGGCCTTGAAAAAGGTCTCGGTTTTCTCAAGGTCTTCAAAGTGCCGGTAGCGGATATAGCAATGATGATGTCCATAGCCCTCAGGTTCATCCCCATACTGCTTGAGGAAACAGACAGGATAATGAAGGCACAGCTTGCAAGAGGAGCTGATTTTGAGAGCGGTAATCTGATTAAAAGAGCCAAGTCGCTGGTTCCGGTGCTTGTTCCTCTTTTTGTGTCCGCATTCAGAAGAGCGGGCGATCTTGCCATGGCGATGGAAGCAAGATGTTACAGGGGAGGGGACACCAGGACAAAGATGAAACCCCTTGTCTATAAAAAAAGAGATGTCATTGCATATATCATCATGATCGTTTTTCTGGGCACAAGCATATGGCTGGGAAGATGGGGATATATGAAC
>ONTX01000409.1 GCA_900320825.1 uncultured Lachnospiraceae bacterium
ATAAAATCAACAGGTTGTGGTTATTTGCACCCCTGAATTATACCGGAACCTTGGTATATTTTTTCGGGAGGGCAGGCCTCAACGGATTATCCCTCGAACTCAGGTGGCTTAACCCCTTGAAAAACAGGACTTTTTTGGCACTTTTCGATTGATTTCTTGTAAAGTCAAGATTCCAAATGGGAAAATATCGATCAAAACGATCAGTGGTACATCCTATGTATACTATGAAACCGGTCGGACATACATAAAAGGCAAACGATACAATAGTGCAAAACGCACATGCATCGGGAAGAGAGATCCTGAACAGCCGACATTCATTTATCCGAACGAAAAGTTCCTGAAATTCTTTCCGAGAGAACTTCTCCCGATTGAAAAAGATGATCATGAGAGGAGTGGCTGTCTTCGTATTGGTGCATTTCTTGCTATCCGGAAGATAGTGTCAGATTACCGGTTAGATGAAATGATTGCCAGAATAATCGGCCGAGATGCCGGCCTATTCCTGGATCTTGCTGCATATTCGATCATTACAGAAGATAACGCCGGACAGTATTATCCGGATTATGCTTATAATCACGCCCTTTTCACGGATAATATGCGGGTCTATAGTGATTCAAAGGTGTCGTCTTTTCTGCAGGAAGTTACGGTTGATCAAAGGATCAGCTTCCTGAATGAATGGAACAAGAAACGTGATCACAGGGAGAAAATATATATATCCTACGATTCGACGAATAAAGAAAGCCATGCAGGCGATATCGGAATGGTTGAACTTGGGCATGCGAAGGACGGGGGTGAGACAGACATTTTCAACTATTCGATTGCATATGACAGATACAATCGTGAGCCGTTGTTTTATGAATCATATCCGGGAAGTATTGTCGATGTATCACAGTTACAATACACACTGAAGAAGGCGAAGGGGTATGGATATGAACATGTAGGATTTATACTGGATCGAGGTTACTTCTGTACGGAAAACATTAATTTCATGGATGAGAATGGATATTCATTCGTGATCATGATCAAAGGAATGAAGGATCTTGTCAGTGAGACCATCCTTCAGGTTCAGGGCACATTCGAAAATGATAGAAAAAACAGTATCCGATCCTATAAAGTGAGCGGAACTACAGTAAAGCAAAAACTGTACGCCACAGATAAGAAAGAGCGATATTTTCACATCTTTTATGATGATGGAAGGAAAGCTGCGGAACGCGAGCGGCTTGAATACAAGATTGACCGGATGGGAAAGAAGCTTAAGGAATGTATGGGAGAACCCATTCATCCGGGCGGAGATTATCAAAAGTATTTTGACCTGATATTCTGGCATCCGGGACAGGCTGATGAAAAGTTTATGTCCGGAAGGGAACGAACAGACGTAATAAACAGAGAGATTCAGCTTTGTGGTTATTTTGCAATCGTAACATCAGAAAAAATGACAGCGGAAGAAGCGCTGACATTATATAAGAGCAGAGATGATTCGGAGAAGACCTTCCGCGCAGATAAATCGTATCTGGGAGCGCACTGTGAAAGGGTTTATTCTGAAGAATCCTACGATACAAAGATATTTATCGGCTTTGTAGCAACGATCATTCGAAATCGAATATACGCTTCTCAAAGATGAGATGGACCATATGGATAAGAAACAGAATTATATGACAGTTCCAGCGGCCTTGAAAGAACTTGAAAAGATAGAACTGCTGAAAGGTGGCGATGGCGATTACATTCTTGATTATGCCGTTACAGCCACACAGAAGGCAATCCTGAAAGCCTTTGACATGACATCTGAAAATGTTCAAATCCAGGCACGTGAAATAAGCTCAGACCTGACAAGAATAAGGATGGAAGCCTTAGAGGCAACTCAGAAATCAGATAAGGGAGGCGTGTAGAAATGGCAAGAAGAGCGATCACGTTGGATGAAAAGATAGAGAAAGCCGAGGCAGCTGTTCTAGCAGCAAAGGTGAAGTATGATGCTGCGCTGGACGAGCTGGAGAAACTGGTGACGAAACGCAAGGGGCTGAATGACAAGAAGCTGTTGGAAGCCTATCATTCAAGCAATAAGTCTGTTGATGAAATCATAGCATTTCTGCAGCCGGCCAAGGAACCTGAGGGACAAAAAAGAACCCCAAAGCGGCCAAGAAAACGGCTTTGAGGGTTAAAAAGTAGAGTAAGTTAAGAGGAAAGGACAAGCAGAGTGGAATTTTGAATTACATTTCAGGGTCGTTG
>ONTX01000051.1 GCA_900320825.1 uncultured Lachnospiraceae bacterium
GCCGTTCTGTATATCCTTGCGGATAAGGTGACGGAGGGGGATACGAAAAAAAGAGGCACATTCATGTTCTTTGCATCCCTCCTTGTAATGTTCGGGGATTATTCCATTTATTCTGCATCAAACTTCCTCCTTGCAAGGTCCAGACAGGGTAAGGCAGCCCTTGCCACCTTTGTCATGCCTTTTATACTGACCGTGCTTTATTCCTCCCTTAAGGAGATGGAAGAGGAGAAAAAGGTTTCCCTTAAGAACCTCTTTTTCATATTTGCGTCGGGATTTGCGGCAGCCCTCTGTTCTACCATGGGTGGTGCACTCATCGTGGCTATAACAAGCCTTTTTGCACTGGTCATACTGATCACTTACAAAAAGCTTAAGTACCCGGTTTTAATGGTTTTATTATCACTGCCCAGCCTTGCTTTTGCGGCTTTGTACATACTCATGAGGTAAAAATGGAAGCTTTTACCATAGCACTTGGGACAATTAAAGATTATATGGGAACCGGTTTTGTGACGGTTTTGTTCCTTGTTGCTCTTGTTTACCTCGTAGTATTTGAAAAAGACAGGGTAAAGAGGATCTTTTTTGTATATATTCCCCTTGTCATTGTCCTGGTTTTCCTATGCCCCGTTTCCTATAAGATCTACGGGCTGTTTTCCGAGGGGGTTACCTATTACAGACTTTTGTGGCTGATTCCCGAAGTGCCTGTTATAGCCTATGCCATGAGCATGCTCGTAACGGGATTTGAAGGAAAAAAGAAGGTGTTTTGCAGTGCTTTTTGCATCCTCCTTGCTGTTTTCTCCGGTAAGCTCATGTATTCGGATATGTACATGATCAAGGCGCAGAACATCAGTCATATGCCTCAGTACGTCGTTGATATATGCGATGCCCTTCATGTGGAGGGAAGAGAGGTCCAGGTTCTTGTGCCCGATGAGATGCAGCAGTTTGTCAGACAGTACGATCCCTGCATATGTATTCCCTACGGCCGTGAGTACATGATGGGGCTGACCCTTGAGTCCGACGAGATAAGGGATGCCATGAGTGAGAATCCCAGGGATGCGGAAAAGATAGATCTTTACTGCGTGTGGAGAGCCGTACATTATATCGTGGTCCCCGAAAGCATGAAATTCGAAGAAACCTTAAACCATTATGACGAATATATGACCATAGACGGTTATGTGATCTATAAAAATAACCAGCTTGGCACGGACTTTTAAAATCAGCCGTAAAATTGAGAAAATGACCCGAAAATGATATAATGTTACGGATTATGGGTATAAATTTTATTAACAGAAAAAATAGGGATGATTCGGCGGGTTCGGGCGCCGATCTTGCTGCATTTGAAAACAATATAGTGGACCTTGACAAGACAGGCGTGATGCCGGAACTTAACGAAGGATTCTGGGATGAGCCGTCCTCTAAAGTGGACGAAGAATTTGACGCTAAGTACGCGGATGACGAGGAAGAATACTATACAGAAGAATTCGCAACGTCAGAGCTCGAGGCAATATGTGAGTACACCGAAGAGTTTGCCGAAGAGCAGCCTGCAGAGGAAGATATTTCTGATGAGGAAGAGTATTCTGAGGGAGATTATGACGATTTCTCTGATGAGGTGTACGAAGAGTCTGAAGAATCCGTGACAGGTGAGTTTCCTCAGACAGAAGAGGAATTCTATACTGAGGAGTTTGCAACATCCGAACTTGGGGAGGTAGGAGACTACACCGAGGAGATCCCGGTAGAAGACGACGGGTACGTAAACTATGACGAGACAGCTCCTATTGTACTTGAAGAGCCTGCAGCCCGAGAATATGAGGATTCTTCCGAACAGGATGACTATGACTCCTACGATGAGCCTGCAGTCTCCCCCGCAGAAGACGAGTACGTGGATCTGGACAGGAATGTAAGCGAGGCTCCCGTACGTGAAAATAAGAAAATAAATCTGCCTTCAAAGGGCATGATCTTTAAGATATCCGTTATTGCGGCAGCCTGTATCATGCTGGCTGTACTTGGCGTGTTTGCATTTGTTAATAGGAAACCTGCCGGAGCAGCACAGTCCTCCGGAACATATGTAAACGGAATCTATGTCAACGAGACCATGCAGGGAGCCGGAAACGAGATATCCGAAATAGATATGATCGGGGAAAGAGGCCTGGTTGCAGCTCTTGATGCAAGGGTAGCCGCTATGGCTGCAGCAGAAACGCCTGCCCCCGGTGAGATCACTGTGGATAATGATTACGGCGAGACTGCATTTACCACCTCCACAAGCGTGGGCATCGAACTTGTTACCGTTAAGTCGGACCTTAAGATCAAATTCCTGAATTCGGGAACAGGCAAGCTGATCCCCAATGTTCCCTTTAAGGTTACGGTAACCGATCCTTCCGGCAAGAAGAGTGAATGGACCGATGACGACCTTGACGGGATAATCTATAAGACATCTCTTGCAGAGGGAAAATACACCGTTCATGTTGATGCGCTTGACGGAGATAAATATGCGGGATACTCCTGGCCTTCCGACAAGACAGCAAATGTCAGAAATACCATCGCATATTCAAGCGTCAATGTTAAGGATGAAGTAAAAAATGCCAATCAGGTAAACGAAGCTGTTGAAGATACCGCAAGCAGAGGAGGAACATCCCAGCTTTCTACTAACGATACCGTGGCATTTGTGGAAAGTACCACCTCCACCGAGTACAAGGAGATCGGTAAAGACTCCATAACAGTGGTCACAGGCACCATGGTCGGCGGAACAGAGAACGGTGATAATAATCAAAACACCGAGAATAATCAGAATTCTGAGAATAATCAGAACACTGAGAACACAGAAAATAATCAGAACAACGAGAACAAGGAAGAAAAAGAACCGGAAAAACCTGCTGAAAAGCCCACTGTTAAGCTTTCCCTTTCCCAGTCTTCACTGAAAGTAACAGCAGGCCAGACAGCTACATTTACAGCATCTGTAGAAGTGACCGTAGCACCCGGCACGGAAATAAAAGCTTCGTCATCGGATGCCTCCATTGCTTCGGTTTCCGTATCTGACAAGACCATTACCGTAAAGGGTGAAAAAGCAGGAAGCTGTGAGATAACTGTTACCGCAACCACTACCACGAACGATACAGTTAAGGATACTGCCACTGCCTCCGCAAAGTGCAGCATTACGGTTGAGGCGGCTGTTGCCGGAACCGCTCCTCTCAAGGATAAATCCGGTAATGATGTTTACGTACTTGAAGACGGAAAATACCGCAAGGCAACATATGCGGACCTTTCCAAGTTTGACAAGTTTTATATCGTATCGGGAACAAAATATACCGGATGGCAGACCATCGGTGGTGCAACATATTATTACGATAAGGATGGAAAAGCAGTCACCGGAACCCAGGTAATACAGGGTGTGACATACCAGTTCGGATCAGACGGAAAAATGGTTTCCACCTCCGGAGTGCTTGGCATCGATGTTTCCAAGTGGCAGGGCAATATCGACTGGAATGCGGTCAAGGCAGCAGGCGTACAGTACGTTATCATCCGTGTGGGATACAGAGGATCAACTGCAGGAGCTCTTATCGATGATTCCAAATTCGCTTCCAATATCCAGGGAGCAAAAGCTGCAGGCCTTGGAGTCGGTGTGTACTTTGTTACACAGGCTGTTAATGATGTAGAGGCAGTTTACGAAGCATCAATGGTTCTTGACAGGATTAAGGGCTACAGTCTTGAGTATCCCGTTTTCCTCGATGTGGAGCCCAGTAACGGAAGAGGAGATAAGATCGATAAAGCAACAAGGACTGCAGTATGTATCGCTTTCTGCGAAACCATAAGGAATGCGGGATATACTCCCGGAATATACGCTAACAAGACCTGGTTTGAGACCAAGATGAACACATCCCAGCTTTCATCCTATAAGATCTGGGTTGCTCATTATTCATCGGTCTGCGGATATACCGGAAGATATGATTACTGGCAGTATACCGATAAGGGAAGGATCGCAGGTGTCAGCGGAAACGTAGACCTTGATCTGAAATATACCTGATAAAAAATCCTATTTAGTTGAGCACAAAACTCATAACTTATATAGATGATAACTCACATTATTAAGACGGAAAAAGGAGATCGAATATGAGAACTTATCTTGTAACAGGCGGCGCGGGCTTCATCGGCTCCAACTACATCCATTACATGTTCAAAAAATACGGAAACGAGATCCGCATCATAAATGTGGATGTCCTCACATATGCAGGAAACCTTGAAAACCTCAAGGATATCGAAGGTCGCGATAACTATACTTTTATCAGGGCGGATATCACTGACCGCGATGCCATAAAGAAGATCTTTGATGAAAACGATATCGACAGAGTCGTTCACTTTGCGGCTGAAAGCCATGTAGACAGAAGTATCAAGGATCCCGATACCTTCGTAAGGACCAATGTTCTCGGAACAGCCATCATGCTTGCCTGTGCAAGAAATGCATGGGAAAAGGAAGATGGCACATATCCTGAGGGAAAGAAGTTCCTTCACGTTTCAACCGATGAGGTTTACGGCTCTCTTCCCGAGGATGAGAATGCATTTTTCTATGAGACCACTCCCTACAGCCCCCACAGCCCCTACTCTGCGAGTAAGGCAGGAAGCGACATGCTTGTAAGGGCATATATGGATACATATCATTTCCCCGCAAATATAACCAACTGTTCCAAGAACTACGGCCCTTACCAGTTCCCGGAAAAGCTCATTCCCCTTATGATCAACAATGCGCTTAAGGGACAGAAGCTTCCCGTATACGGAGACGGCAAGAATGTACGTGACTGGCTCTTTGTTGAGGATCACGCCAAGGCCATCGACATGGTTCAGGAAAAGGGAAGGCTTTTCGAGACATACAATGTTGGCGGACATAACGAGAAGCAGAACATCGAGATAGTTCGCACCATTATAGAAGTTCTCAGGGAAGAACTTCCCGATTCGGATCCCAGAAAGGCTCA
>ONTX01000394.1 GCA_900320825.1 uncultured Lachnospiraceae bacterium
AGAGATGAAAAGAAGATTATTATTCCTTTTTTGAAAGAGAATAATAAAATTTTGTCAGACTTTTGGAAAAAAGCTCAAAAAGGATATGAAATGCCGATGATAGACGAACACGGCGTGCAATATTGTGAGGAAGGAGAATTATAGTCGGGAAAAAGATACAAATCATCTAAATGAAAAAGTGATTCTGAGATGATTATATAAAAGAAGGTTGACTTTATGCAAACAAGCCTCTACAATTAAATTACCCAACAGGTAATTTTACAGAGGCTTGTTTTTTGAATATAGAATATAAGAGCAAAGAAATTGAAGAACAGTGCACGAGTTTGAAGGCTGCAAGAAAGTTGTTTGGTGGTGATGAAACCCTTGTGGTAAGGCTTATGTCAAGGATAAACTCATTTAAGGCGGCTGACACCATCAAGGATATTATTGTTCAAAGACAATTTCGTTTTCATAAGTTAGAAAACAAGGGCAGGAGCAGTTATGAAGGGTATTTTGCAGTAGATGTAAAAACATTTAAAGAACCATGGAGGATAATTATCCGACCATTGAAATCAGACATGACCCCTTATATTCCATGCAATATTGACGAAATAGCCGATGAAGTTAAGTATATTGAGGTATCGGAGGTGAGTAAGCATTATGAGTAATTATATTGAATTCAACGATAAAATGGCTTTTCATCCCGGATATTATATAAAAGAGATAATTGATGAAAGCGGAATAACTCAGGAAGATTTTGCTAAAAGACTTGATACCACACCGAAAAATCTAAGTCTTCTTCTAAGGGGAGAACAGAGCATTTCGATTGATATCGCTACAAAACTGTCAAGAATGATGGATACCAGTGTTATATATTGGCTTAATCTCCAGAATGAGTATGATGCGGTAAAAGCAGAATTGATGTCACAGGAAATGCTGGAAGAGGAACGCAGGATTTTTAAATCTTTGGATTATGAGTATTTTTGTAAGTATTTCGGGATTTTGAATTCGATAAAGGATGTTGATGAGAGGATCCGTGAAATCCGAAGATTTTTGAATGTTTCATCGCTGACTGTTCTTAATAAAGATAATCTTGCGGTATGTTTTAGAAGTGAATCTGGAAAATTATCAGAGTCTGACAGGATTAAGGCTAATGCTATGGTTCAGATAGCCACAAACGGTGCTTTACTTTCAGGCGTTCCCAAATATGATAGAAAAGAGTTTGAAAGTGCGGTTGAATATGCTCTTACGCTTACAGGTAAAGGAGATTTTTATTCTGAATTAAGAGATTCATTTCTGAAAGCCGGTGTCAGACTTGTGATAATTCCTAATCTGTCAGATTCAAAAACCAACGGGGCAACAAAAAAAATTGGTAATGGAATCATGCTTATGGTAAATGACCGGGAGTCATATGGAGATTCTTTCTGGTTTACGATGTTTCATGAAATTGGACATATAATGTACGGAGATTTTGGCATATCTCTTGAGAAAGAAAATGGGGAAAAAGAAAAGGCGGCAAATGAATATGCACGCAATAAGCTTATTCCCGATGAAGAGTATAAATTATACATAAAGAAGGGTATTTTTGATGCCAAAGAGATAAAAAAATTTGCCAAATCAATTAATCGGGATCCCGGAATAGTTGCAGGAAGACTGATACATGATAAATATGTAAAAAAGAATGATCCTTCCGTTGAAGCGTTAAGAAGAAAATACAAGATTTATAGATGTATATGATTTTATGACGCTATTTGAATGACTTGAATATATTTAGAGTTCATTATGAATAATTGATTCGATTGGAATATAACTCCCATGCACAGATTATACGAACACAATGATATAGCGGTTTTCTGGGACTCTGATAAGTGCAGATATGCTGCAGAATGTAAAAAGAGAAGCCCGATGACCTTTGATCCTGTAAGAAGGCCGTGGATTGATTTGACGAAGGCTCCGGCAGAAGAGATATGGGATGCGGTCAGTGCCTGCCCGTCAGGAGCTCTGACTATCGCCCATACACATGAAATCAGAGTCGAAATGGAAGAAGACAATAACCGGAGCGCAGCATATGCCGGAGACAGGATGATCGGTGAATGCAACTACAACATTACACCGTCCGGATGGGTGATTTATCACACCGGGGTCGATCAGGAGCACGGCGGTAAAGGAATTGCAAAGCGTCTTGTTTATAAGGTTGTTGAAGTGGCGGAAAAAAGCGGTGGTAAGGTAATTCCCACCTGTTCGTATGCCGCCAAGGTGCTTTCTGAATAATTTATCTGTCATTATGTTCAAAAAAGAACATTTAATACCATAACATTATACTTGACTTAAATGGTATCCGGACGGAAAAGTATTTGATTTTGATAAGGAACGGATCATATGATCAAAAACCAGTGGTATGCCATAACTTCATCAAAAAGTGTTAAGAAAAACAAAATCCTTGCCCTGCGCAGATTCGGTGAGAATCTTGTTTTGTATCGTGATTCTGAAGGCACAGTTGGCTGTGTCACGGATATTTGTGCCCACAGAGGCGCTTCCCTTGAAAAAGGCTGTATAAAAGACGGGCATATTCAGTGCCCTTTTCACGGTATAGAATATGATGCTTCCGGTAAATGCGTATACGTTCCTTCCGAGGGCAGGGCTTCGGAACTTGATTTTTCCAGATTTAACTTAAAATCATACGAAACCCGCGAGGTCGGAGGTATCTTTTTTGCCTGGTACGGCGATGACAAACCTGTTTCGGAGCCTGATGTTTTTGATGTCGTAACCGACTTTTCCTTTACATGGGATGAGATGACGGATCATTGGAAAGTCCAATATTCCAGAGTTATTGAAAACCAGCTTGATGTATCTCATCTGGCTTTTGTGCACAAAACAACCATAGGAAGAGGAAATAAAACCCTCTGCAACGGCCCCAAGGTAGTATGGCTTGACGATAATACCCTCCGGACAAGTGCCGATAACGAATCTGATACAGGGCAGAAACCCAAGGGAGCTGATGAAAGCACCATTAAATCCACGAATCTAACATTTAAATTCCCGAATATGTGGCTCAACCATGTCACGGATAAGATAATGATCCTTGCGTTTTTTATCCCCATGGATGACGAAAATTCCATAATTGCTCTCAGGTTTTACAATAAGATCACCGGAAACCGCATTATAAACAAAATGATCGCGTGGCTTGGCAGCAGAGCAAATAAGGTGATCGAGAGACAGGATAAGCGGATAGTTGAAACCCAGCTTCCGAAGGCATCTTCTTTATACACAAAGGAAAGTCTTGTTGCCGCAGATCTTCCCATTATGGAATACAGAAGAAAGCGTGCCGAACTACAGGGAACAAGCGCCGGTGAGGCCGGTAAGAAATCGGATGCCAAACAAAAGGAGAATAAGATCATGTCGGATAATCCCATGCACAGACTTACATACGGACTCTTTGTTCTTACAGCAAGACAGGGAGACAAAGCCAACGGATGCATCATAAATACGGGCATTCAGGTGGCAAATACTCCAGACAGGATTGCGGTTGCCGTAAACAAAGCCAATTACACCCATGACATGATAAAGCAGACAGGGCAGTTTGTTATATCCGTGCTGAGTGAAAAAGCCACATTCGATATTTTTAAGAGATTCGGTTTTCAGTCCGGTAAGGATGTCGACAAGTTTGACGGCTTCAAGGATTGCAGATATCTTTCCAATGGAATTCCGTATATCACGGCTGGGACCAACGCATATTTTTCCATAAAAGTAACCGAAACCACGGATTTTGGTTCACATACCCTTTTTGTCGGAACGATTGAAAAAATGGAGGTGTTGTCAAATGACGTTTCCGCAACCTATGATTATTACCAGAATAATATAAAGCCGAGGCCCGAAGCTGTAGGAAAGACTGCTGATGGTCAGACTGTGTGGAGATGCAAAATATGCGGATATGAGTATGTCGGAGAAGAACTTCCCGAGGATTATATCTGCCCCGTCTGTAAGCATCCTGCATCGGACTTTGAAAAAGTGGTAAAATGATGAAGTGAATTTGCTTTTTATGTGATTTTGATTACAGAGGCGGAAAAAGACATGGATAATATGACCTCATTGGATGAAGAAAAACAGATAAAACCCGGTTCAAAACCCTCAAAA
>ONTX01000066.1 GCA_900320825.1 uncultured Lachnospiraceae bacterium
GACTTATCTATCACGCTTCCCGGCACTCTTAGCTTATACTCCTTCTTAACCGGAACACATATGCGGCCGTTTCGCATGGTGTAATAGATGTCCGCCATACAGTCCTTAGCATTCCTTATAACCTGTTCGGCCTTTTGCTTCATGGAATCCTCAAGACCTGCGATTCTGGTCCTTATCTCGAAAAGTGACTTTGACGCCCTGTCATCCACAGCCTCATTTCGGATCTGTCTGTTTATCTCATCCCTGAGCTCATTCAGTCCGTCAAGATTCTCATCATAATAGGCAAGCGGATTGTCATACTGTCTGCCGCGGCCAAGATAATCCTTAAGACGCTGCGCAACGACCGTGACGTTCTCCACCCTTTCAAGCTGATACGGGCTTAAGCAGTCACCCCGCCCGGCAGCCGTAAGTATCTCATTTATCTTAGTTACGTCCTGAAGGGGCGGAATACCAAACTCCTCGATCATGTTCCTGCTGTTGGTCGTGTCCCGCAGTTTCTTCCTTAGGGCAGTTTCATTAAGAATGATCTGTGCGTCCTTGATCTTATCCTTCGCATACTCCGTAACGGCATACCCTGCCCATATTTCCTTTACCTTATCAAATTCTATCTGTTTTTCCGTATTCATGTTCATCATCCTTTCCATAAATTCATAGGATCGAACATGCCCGGTACGCTGCGATTTTAATCTTACACTTTAAAAGAAACTCCCATTATGCAAAAGCCATGATATCTCAACATATAGATATCATGGCATAATCCTGACTTCGTTTACAAACGAGGTTATACTCCTATCCACATTATTAAGCGTAACAAATCAAAGCCGACGGGTTCCGTCAGCCCCGGGCATCTTCGATCTTCAAAAGATCAACCCTGCAATATGCGATTTGCAATGGTTATCCCACCACACTTAATAACATAAAATTCCTCGTTCGTTTCCTTATAGGTATCAAATACCTGCTTAAAATATAAAACTATGAATGTCGCGTGTCAATACCGTTCAAAATGTCAGAACATCCTCTCCTGCATATCTATCCATGATTTCTGCGGTACTTCATGGATGTTATCCCCATCCTCATAATTTCCGATCAGGAATGGTGAAGAAGGATCATGCAGTCTGTTCCGTGTATATACTACTTCCGGTTCTGCATTTGCGTAGCAATATCTGCATAGATGAAGACAGGTATTGTAAGCCCCTATATCACATGACAGATAGCAGGCACATTCAGCTCTTGCCCCCTTCTTCTTTGGTGCTGTTAGTCTTTTGCCGATAGCCTTTTCGTAATCGCTTATTTTCATGCACCCGCTGCAGTCCGCTCCGTACTGTGCCAGTTCGTTTCCTTCTGCACACGGCTTAACAGTCATACCGCATTCAGTCGCGATCTTTATCATTTCTTTCCCGAGTTTTAATCTATCGGCCTTCGAAACTTCTCTTGACTGCGGAAAATTCTTTCTGACTTTTGGATACAGATCGATGAAACTGATAACCACCGTCTTCGTATATCCCTTCAGGCTTTCCGCTATCTGTCTGAATGCATGCAGATGATATTCCATGGTGTATCTTTCAGACAAAAAAATGGGATCATATCTCCATCCGACCGAATCTGTTCCCACCAGCTTCGATAACGTTATAAAATCCTCTATCAGGCGATGTTTGTCCGGAACATTAGGTTCAATATCCCGACCATAAGATGTGAGTGTCACAAACCAGTATTGACCGAAATCCTTTAATAAATCCATATAAGGAAACATAGGAGCAGGATTTTTGGTGCAAAAGCCTATCACATCGACCACGTAAGGGTCCAGCCTGTATTTACTTACCTGACCCGGATTGTATGGATTACGAACGCAGACAAAGCCTTCTTTTATCCTGCCGGCAAACCACTCGGCATAAAATGCCGGTATATCCGTTCTTTGTCCTGTATTGATGATCATATACTTTTTTCTTCCATGCCTCCGAGTATCTTTTTCGCCTTCACGCACCACTTCAGTGATGTATTAATGGATATGAAACAGTTCCCAAGCCTGTCCTTAATGAAATCCTGGGTCATTGTGAACCTGGTCCCAAGCAGTCCAACCTTCTTTATATTGTCTCGCCTGACCGCTGCAGCTGCCGCATCCGCAATATGCAGGATCGGAATGTTTATTTCCTCCGATACATCATTAAATACTTTATTTCCATTTTCTGCCTTGCTGCTCAAAAAGACAGGCACTTACAATGATCTTCATATATACGCTCCCGCCTGGACCTTCCACATCCTTGCGTATTTTCCTCCAAGTGCAAGAAGGTCGTCATGACTTCCCTCCTCAACGATATGTCCGTCTTCAAGCATTATGATCCTGTCTGCAATACGTGTGGTCGAAAGGCGGTGTGATATAAAGATGACTGTTGTATCACCGGTTGCCTTCAGCATTGCATGATTAAGCTGGTATTCCGCTATGGGATCCAGGGCGCTTGAAGGCTCATCTAAGATCATAAGACCGGCATCCTTGTAAAACACCCTTGCTATTGCAAGCTTCTGGCTTTCGCCTCCCGACAGGTTTATTCCATCTTTTGAGAACTCAGTCGTAAGCTCAGTCTCAAGTCCATTTTTCAGTCTCTCTATCCTGCCCATAAGGCCGCTGTCCTTAAGGGCCTGTTTTACTTTGCCTTCATCCGCCTGATCTTTTGTATCAAGGATAACATTCTCGGTAACATTTCCCGCAAATATCTGGAAATCCTGGAAGACCGTTCCTATGGTATCCCTGTATTTTTTTACATCATATTCTTTTATGTTCTCGCCGTCCGCTTTTATCGCACCGGACCTTACATCATAGAGCCGCATGAGAAGCTTGACAAGAGTTGTCTTGCCGGCACCGTTATAACCTACAAGAGCA
>ONTX01000407.1 GCA_900320825.1 uncultured Lachnospiraceae bacterium
CAATCTAATAAGTGAAGTGTAAAAAGACACTTTCTCTAGAAGACTAAATTTGGTCTGGGAGAGAGTGTCTTTTTTGCATCCGGAAAAATACTTAGAAAAACTAAGGAAGGAGGTTGGCAACATGAAAAATGAAGCTACAGCGACAGGGCAGTTATTGCGAATTGCACTCTGGCTACGGTGATTCACCGCAGGAGGAAAACTACTATTGGAAAACAGCGAAAACAGATTTCCCGCAGAATTGGTCCAGATCAGGATCCAGGCTGACAGCTCATACCAGATCAAAAGGGTTCTTGAGAACCTGCAGACGGTAAAGGGATTTGAACTCATGAGCGAATCCGGGATAAAGAAAAACAACGGGGCTGGTCCCAAACTCAGGTTGTTTGCAACATTTAAGGATTTAAAAGCAGAAAAGAAAAAGCTTAAGAAACAAAATAACAAATAATACGGAGGCCTATTATGTGCAAAGTAATCGCAATAGCTAATCAGAAGGGCGGTGTTGGAAAAACCGTCACAACAGAAAATCTTGGAATCGGACTTGCAATGCAGGGAAAAAGAGTCCTTCTTATTGATGCTGATTCCCAGGGATCTTTAACAGCAAGTCTTGGATTTGGCGAACCCGATAAGATCGATTATTCCCTTGCTTCGGTTCTCGGACTTCTTATAAACGATGAAGCCTTTGATCCGCTTGCCGGACTTCTTCATCATTCCGAGGGTATAGATCTTATGCCGGGAAATATTGAACTTTCAGGAATTGAAGTATCACTCGTAAATGTTATGAGCCGCGAGACCATGATGAGGGAGTATATAGGGTGGATGAGACCTTTATATGATTACATCCTCATTGACTGTACTCCTTCACTTGGAATGCTGACCGTAAATGCCCTTGCTGCAGCCGACAGTGTTCTTATACCGGTACAGGCCGCGTATTTGTCCGCTAAGGGCCTTGAACAGCTCATTAAGACCATCAGTAAGGTTAAGAGGCAGATTAACCCTGGTTTGGAAATAGAGGGCATTCTGATGACCATGGTGGATGGCAGGACCAATTATGCCAAAGAGATCATCCAGCTTCTCAGGGATGGATATGAGGGCCAGGTTCATTTCTTTACAAGTGATATTCCGCTTTCAGTCAGAGCTTCTGAAATATCTGCAATAGGAGTCAGCATTTATCAGCATGATCCTAAGGGTAAGGTTGCCCAGGCTTACCTCTCTCTTACAAAGGAGGTGATCAGCCATGAGTAAATCTATCGCCGGAAAGATCAAGATTAACACTTTTGCGGATATTGTCGGAGGCGATGATACCGTAATTACCGATGTTCCCATCAAGGATCTTCACACATTCAAGGATCATCCGTTTAGAGTCCTTGATGATGAAAAGATGGATGAGACTGTTGAGAGTATCAGAGAGTACGGGGTTCTTATTCCCGGAATTGTCCGCCCGAGGCAGGGTGGGGGCTTTGAGATCATTGCCGGCCACAGGAGAAAAAGAGCCTGTGAGATCATCGGTTTGGAGACCATGCCTGTCGTCATCCGTAATTACACCGATGATGAGGCTGTAGTGGCCATGGTTGATTCAAATATACAAAGGGAGGATATTCTCCCCAGTGAAAAAGCACGTGCCTACAGGCTCAAATTTGAGGCTGTAAAGCATCAGGGAAAAGAGGGTGGCAGAAGCTACGATCAGATCGGAGAGGCTGCCGGTGATTCTGCTAAGACCGTTCAGAGGTATATTGCTCTTTCAAACCTTTCAGATGAACTTCTTGAACGTGTTGATTCTAAACAGATTCCCATACGTGCGGGAATCGAACTTTCATTTCTTCCGGAAATTGAACAGGCCTGGGTTGAAGAGGAGTTGTCGCAGACCACCGCGATTATGACTCCTTCTAAAGCTGCGACCATAAGGGATCTGTATAAATCACGTGAGCTTACTCTTGCCACTATCAGGCTGATACTTGCATCTGAAAAGCCTGCACCCAGAAAGGTAACTATCAAGGCAGACAGGCTTTCGCAGTTTTTCCCTGATTATATGTCAGAGCAGGAAATTGAAGAGACCATATACAGGCTTCTCGAAGAATGGAAATCAAGAGCATAAGGAGTAAAGAGATGAATGAGAAAATAGTTTTTGATTACTTTCACGGTGATGAAGCCGATAACTATGCGTTTTACAGAGTTCCCAAGGTTCTCTTTACCAAGGCTTATTTCCAGGATTTGTCAACGGATGCAAAGGTTCTCTATGGTCTGATGCTGGATCTGATATCTGCTTCCAGGGAAAACAGATGGATCGATGAGAATGATAATGTTTACATTCTTTTCTCCATACAAACGGCTATGGCTTATCTGGGCGTATGTAAAAACACTGCCATTAAATTATATGCCGAACTGGATTCTAAGACCGGTATAGGCCTTATAGACCGTATAGACAG
>ONTX01000396.1 GCA_900320825.1 uncultured Lachnospiraceae bacterium
ATACCGGACTCCCGGTTTACATGGTCATTATATAGCAAAACACGTAACAAAAGTGAAACAAAAAAAGACCGGAGCACACAGCTCCGGTCTTATGTCTTAATCTTAAGATCTTATTACTTGCCAACACTCTTCTTGATGGTGTTTGCTGCAACGAATACAAGAACGTTACATACGATGGTAAGTATGTAGCTTGAAAATCCGTTTCCGCTAACGATGCTGATAACAACACTGATAACGGTAAGAACGATAGCTACGATTGCAAGATACCATACAGGCATGATCTTGGTGTTGTCCTTAACTGCTCTAAGGCTGAGGATACCTTCTACGATGGAAAGTATACCGCTTACAAGAGCAATGATTGCGAGAACAACCAAAAGAGCTGCTCCGCCTGCTGCTTCAATTGCCTCAGCACCTTCAGCTCCTGCAGCTCCTACCATTGCGGTAAGGCCGAAGAGTCCGATTGCTCCGATAAGAGCAAAAGCACCGCCGATGATGTCAAGAATACCGAAAACCTTAAGTATTTTGTTACTTGCTTCTACGCTCATTTTTCTCTCCTTTTAACTCATAATGATAGCTTCAGGGTTTTGAAATTCCAAAACCCAAGATATTGTATCATTAAATAGCACAATATGCAACTATTTGTGTCTGACGATACCATGCCCCTGTTTCAGACCTGTTTTCAGTCATTTTCCTCCGGTTTCTTTTCCTTCGGTACCCTGCTGTAAAGCTCCGTAAGCGAGCGGATGCTCCTTTTCAGGTCGTCCGACAGGAAATTGGGACGAAGCCTCCACTCCCAGTTACCTTCCGAAGTTCCGGGAGTATTAAGTCTTGCCTCCCTTCCAAGGCACAGATAATCCTGAAGGGGGATAATGCAAAGATCCGCAACAGAGCGGTACGCTTCCCGGATGATATCCCATACCAGCTGTCCGTAATCCGAATTCATGGAATTTATGTATCTTCTGCAGAAATCCCTCTCTCCGTCATTTATCTCCTCAACCCAGGCCCTTGTGGGAGTATTGTCATGGGTTCCGGTATAGACAACGCAGTTTTGTATATGTCTGTGATTCACATAGTAGCTGTCCCAGCTTGTAAATCCATACTGAAGGACCTTCATTCCGGGGAATCCGGAATCGCGAAGGAGTGCTTCGTTTTCTTCGGTATTGTTTCCCAGATCCTCTGCAATAATGCTCAGTTTACCCAGCTTTTTTTCAAGTGCATTAAAAAGCTTCATTCCGGGCCCTTTGCACATCTTTCCGTTTTCCGCAGTCTCATCGCCGTAAGGAACTGCATAATATTCACAAAAGCCGTGGAAATGGTCTATCCTGATCACATCGTAAAAATCATAGTTTCTTTTTATCCTGTCAGCCCACCAGGAAAAATCATCAGCCTCAAGCTTCTTCCAGTCATAGATGGGATTACCCCAGAGCTGACCTGTACGTGAAAAGGCATCGGGAGCGCAGCCTGCAACAACCTTGGGATCAAGATCCTTATCCATCTGGAAAACTTCCGGATGGGCCCAGCAGTCCGCACTGTCAAGTGATACGTAAAAAGGAAGATCACCTATGATCTTTATATTCTTTTTATTTGCATACTCGCGGAGTGCTCTCCACTGCTTGTCGAATTCATACTGTTTAAAATAAACAAGTTCTATCTCATCGGAAAGTTCTTCCCTGATCTTATCCAGGGCTTCCTTCTTCCTTTTCTTAAGATCCTCATCCCATGTAAGCCAGGATGCCCCTTTTTCATGACGTTTTACAGCCATAAAAAGAGCGTAGTCCTGCAACCATGCAGATTCGTTTTTCAGGAAAGCTTCGAATTCCTTTTTTTCGCTGCCTTTTTCTATGAAACGGCCGCATGCAATTTTAAGCAGGTTGTCACGGTTTTCATACATTGCACCGTAATCAACCTTTGTCTCATCATTTCCGAAAAATGCACCGTTACATTCATCCCATGTAAGAAGCCCTTCTTCTATAAGTTTTTCTGGAGAGATAAAATAGGGATTCCCCGCAAAAGCTGAAAACGACTGATAGGGAGAATTTCCGAATCCGGTGGGGCCTAAAGGGAGTATCTGCCAGTACCCCTGAGCCGCTCCTTCGAGAAAA
>ONTX01000404.1 GCA_900320825.1 uncultured Lachnospiraceae bacterium
ATTGAACTTTCGGATGACTGATGGCAAAAGATAAGACCGGAAAAAAGTCTGATAAAAAATCTGAAAAAAAAGTATCAATGGCTGAGAAGGCAGATATCACATCCGGATATTATGATCTTCACAGCGAGGCTGTGGACAGCCTTATAAATGCAAATGAAGAGAATTCCCCGGAGGTTTCCGAGGAAGAGATTGCAAAGTACACCGGCAGGAAGTTTAAATTTAAAGGTAGCTCTTTTGTAAAGGCGGTTCTTATCAAGTGGTGGTTTGCGGGATGTGTATGTTTCCTGTTTTTGTGGGGACTTGGTCTTTACATTACCGATATGCTGGACCAGCTCTTTATAATGGGTCTTGCAGGCGGAGTTTTTACGGACCTTCTGGTAAACAATACTCTCAGATTCATCGAAGAGAAAAAGGGAGCAAATGATAAGTACATGATGTTCCCCGGCAAAAAGTACAGGTATTTTCTCTTCAACATTATTTATTCGTTCGTCATACTGTTTTTTGTGATGACGGTATATGCAATGGTGAATATGTCTGCGGCAAAGCTCAGCGGAAACAAAAATATGCTGGCGCTGGGAGTTGAGCCCGTGATATATGGTGCGCTTTATACAGCTTTTGACATGCTGTTTATAAAAATGAAAAATGTGCTTTCGGGTATCGTAAAAGACGCCAGGGAGCAGGCTTTAAAACCCTAACCGGAGGAGAGTTCATGGCATATCTTGAACTAAAAGGAATAAATAAGATCTACCCTAACGGATTTCATGCGGTTCATGATTTTAATCTTGAGATCGAAAAGGGAGAATTCATTGTCTTTGTAGGGCCTTCCGGCTGCGGCAAGTCCACGACTTTAAGGATGATCGCGGGACTTGAGGATATAAGCAAAGGCGAGTTTTTGATCGACGGTAAAAGAGCCAACGAACTCGGGCCCAGGCAGAGAGAGGTTGCCATGGTCTTCCAGAGTTATGCTCTGTATCCCCAGCTTACTGTTTTTGATAACTTAGGATACGGTCTGACTCTTCAGGGAGTTGATGAGGATGAGATCGAAGAGAAAGTCTTAAATGTTGCAGGTATCCTGGGACTTACGGATTATCTCGACAGATACCCCAGAGCTCTTTCCGGAGGACAGAGACAGCGTGTGGCAGTAGGACGTGCCATCATCAGGAAGGTGGGAGTCTTTTTAATGGATGAGCCCCTCTCAAACCTCGATGCAAAGCAGAGAGTGACCATGCGTTCCGAGATAACCAATATCCACAGGACTACAGGAGCCACCACCATATACGTAACTCACGACCAGACGGAAGCCATGACCATGGCTGACAGGATCGTTGTCATGAAGGAAGGCGTGGTACAGCAGATAGGAACTCCCAAGGAGCTGTATTTTGATCCTGTAAATACATTTGTTGCAGGCTTTATCGGCGAACCGCCAATGAACTTTATTAAGTCCCATGTAAACGGAGGGTGTATAAAGATCGGTGAGAACACACTTGACCTTAAGGCTTCATTTGCGGATAAGATAGGAAAGTATGAAGGGAAAGATATCATTTTCGGATTCAGACCCGAATCTGTCATCCCCATGGGAACTGAAAAATCCTACTCCATGAAATGCACAGTGGAGCTTACGGAAATGCTTGGTGATAATACCAATGTCTACGTAAATATCGGTGATGATAAGGCAATCCTGAAGGTTAATCCCCACAACACTCCCGCTATGGATTCGGAGATGGAATTCTCTGTACCTTACGATGCGGCATATCTGTTTGATGCTGAGACGGAGATGAGGATAGTATAATAATATACTTTGAAAAATCTGTGCGGCTGCAAGCTTCTTTGCAGCCGTTTTTATATACAAATATCTCCGAAAAATGGTATAATTAGCCATATTTCCATATTTGATGCGAGGAGGATTCTTATGGCAAAAAAACCCGAACAGAAAACCTCATCCGAAAAAACTGCTTCAAAAAAAACACCCTCATCCGAAAAAAGCGTGAAGACAGGTGTTAAGAAGCCTGCGTCAAAGAAATCTTCAGGCAAAGATCCTACCGTAAAATCCATAACAGTTAAAAATACAAAGACTGCCGCACCCGGCTCCGAAGCTGTTGCAGGTGAGACACGTAATGCGGTGAATAAGCTGCTTACCATAGCCGATGTGCGTGCATCTCTCCACAATCTTGCGGAGATACACATGGAGCCCTATGAGGTTATAAGCGGCTACGGAGTAAGACCGGGCATATATGAACTTAACGGTGCAACTGCGATCCCCACGGGAGTTAATTTTACCATTTCCTCCAATCAGGCATATTCATGCGAACTTCTGATCTATGACAGGGAAAGTAACGAACCCAGGGCGGTCCTTCCTTTTCCTGACAGTTACAGGATAGGAAATGTGTGGTCAATGATCGTTTTCGATATAGATATCGAGGACTTTGAGTACGCCTATAGGTTTGACGGTCCCTACAATCCGGAGAAGGGACTTGTTTTTGACAAAAACAGGATCATCCTTGACCCCTATGCAAAGGCTGTCACGGGACAGAGCAAATGGGGAACCCATAACGCTTCGGTTTATAAAGCAAGGGTGGTCAAGAATAATTTTGACTGGGGAAAATCCACCATCAGAAAGCCCAGGTCCATGGAGGAGCTTGTTATATACGAGATGCATGTCAGGGGCTTTACCAGGGACAAGTCCTCAAATGTCGGTGAGGAAAAAGAAGGAACATTTGCAGGTATCATGGAAAAGATACCTTATCTTAAGGAGCTGGGAGTAAATGCTCTTGAACTCATGCCCATTTTCGAGTTCGATGAGACCCTTGATCACAGGGACTTTTACGGAAGAGAACTGATGGATTACTGGGGGTATAATACGGTATCGTTTTTTGCTCCCAATACAAGTTACACATCCGCACTTGAGTACAACAGGGAGGGAACCGAACTTAAATCTCTCATAAAGATGTGCCATGAGAATGACATTGATGTCATGCTGGATGTTGTTTTCAACCATACCGCGGAGGGCAACGAGAACGGTCCTGTCTTTTCCCTCAAGGGAATTGACAATAATATCTTCTACATGCTGACTCCCGACGGACATTACTTCAATTTCTCCGGCTGCGGCAATACCCTTAACTGTAACCATCCCATAGTCCAGAATCTGATCCTTGACTGCCTCAGATACTGGGTCATTACCTATCATATCGACGGATTCAGGTTCGATCTTGCTTCCATCCTGGGAAGAAACGAAGACGGTTCCCCTATGAGCAAGCCACCTCTTTTACAGCGTCTCGCATATGACCCCATACTGGGCAATGTAAAACTCATTGCGGAGGCATGGGATGCCGGCGGACTGTATCAGGTGGGAACTTTCCCTTCGTGGAACAGATGGGCTGAGTGGAACGGAAGGTACAGGGATGACTTAAGATCTTTCCTTAAAGGCGATGCGGGAAAAGCCTGCGACGCCGCAAAAAGAATCTGCGGATCTCCGGACCTTTATATTCCCGAGGTAAGAGGACATAACGCATCCGTAAATTTCCTCAACTGTCACGACGGTTTTACTCTGCATGACATGTACACATACAATTCAAAGCATAATGAGGAGAACAACTGGAACAATACCGACGGAGCGGATGATAACAGAAGCTGGAACTGCGGAACGGAAGGCGAGACCACGGATCCTGAGATCAATGCCCTCAGAAGAAGAATGGTCAGAAATGCGGTTGCTGTGCTTATGACAAGCCGCGGAACACCGATGTTCTATATGGGAGACGAGTTCGGCAACTCTCAGGGTGGTAATAACAATGCCTATTGCCAGGATAACTACATCTCATGGCTTAACTGGAAGGATCTGGATTCCAACAGGGAGCTCTTTGATTTCTTCAAGACGATGATAAGATTCCGCAGGGAACATGACTGCATCAGGAAAAGATGCGGGGACGATGCGTTCGGATTCCCCGGAATGTCGGTACATAATACCGATGCCTGGAACGGCTGTTTTGAGGATTATTCCCACTATGTAGGCGTATGCTTTGCGGGATATCCCGGAAAATTCAATAAAAACTATCCTCAGGCGGTATTTCTTGCGGTCAATGCATATTGGGAAGATCTGGATGCTTCACTTCCTAAACTTCCCGAGGGTTGCGGTTATGACTGGGTTCTGTCCGCCGATACATTCCTTGAGCGTCCTTTTGAGGCAGCAAGGGACAGATATGAGGGTGTATTCCATATCCGGTCGAGAAGCGTAATGATATTTGAGACGGCGCCTTCAATCTGAAAAATGTGCATAATGCACAAAATTTAGGGGATTTATTGAAAAAATGCCCATAAACGAGTAAGATATTTTGGGCGTTAAAAATTACAAAGTCCTAAGGAGAAAATTATGGCTATTAAATGGATAAATTACGACCAGCTTGATGCATCTTCAAAACTTGCTTCCGATGCAAAAGTTGATCTTACAAAGGTAATGACCGGAGCTTCCGGAGAGGAGAGAGTGAAGAAGTATTCCGCAAAGATGGCGGCAGATCTTACATTTAACTACGCCGCAAAGAATGTGGACGATACCATCCTTGCCGATCTTCAGAAGCTTGCTGACGAAGCCGGACTTGTGGATAAATTCGAAGTTCTCTACAACGGAGAATTCGTAAACGTGGGTGAAAACAGAATGGTCCTTCATCATCTCACCAGAGGCCAGCTTGGAAATGATGTTGTGTTTAACGGTGTCAACGAAAGAGAGTTCTACACCGGAGTTCAGAAGAGAGTTGCCGAGTTTGCCGGAAAGGTTCATTCAGGTGAGATTGCAAATGAAAAGGGCGAGAAATTTACCACCGTTGTTCAGATCGGTATAGGCGGATCCGATCTCGGCCCCAGGGCAATGTATCTTGCACTTGAGAACTGGGCAAGGGTTAACGGCTTCCTTAAGATGAATGCACAGTTCATTTCAAATGTCGATCCCGATGATGCGGCAGCCGTTCTTGCAAATGTAGATGTTTCAAGATCGCTTTTCATTCTTGTTTCAAAGTCCGGAACAACTCTTGAGACTCTTACCAACGAGTCTTTCGTTAAGGATGCTCTCAAAAAAGCGGGACTTGATCCTTCAAAGCATATGATCGCCGTAACTTCCCAGACATCACCTCTTGCGGGAAGCAGCGATTATCTTGATTCGTTTTTCATGGATGATTTTGTAGGCGGAAGATATTCATCCTGTTCAGCGGTAGGCGGAGCTGTTCTTTCTCTTGCATTCGGTCCTGAGATCTTTGACAGATTCCTTGAGGGAGCCGCAGCTGAAGACAAGCTTTCAAAATCCCGCAATGTTCTTGATAATCCCGCCCTTCTTGATGCACTTATCGGAGTATATGAAAGAAATGTACTTGGCTACGGTTCCACCGCAGTCCTTCCTTATTCACAGGCACTCAGCAGATTCCCCGCACATCTTCAGCAGATGGATATGGAATCAAACGGAAAGAGCGTAAACCGTTTCGGAGAGGAAGTAAGCTATCCCACCGGCCCCGTTATCTTCGGTGAGCCCGGAACCAACGGACAGCACTCATTCTACCAGCTCCTTCATCAGGGAACCGATATCATTCCTCTTCAGTTCATAGGTTTCAAGGAGTCCCAGCAGGGCGTGGATGTTGAGATCCAGGGAAGTACCAGCCAGCATAAGCTCAGCGCAAATGTCGCAGCACAGATCATGGCATTTGCCTGCGGAAAAGACGATGAGAACAAAAATAAGAAGTTTGCAGGAAACAGGCCTTCAAGTATCATAATCGGCGAAAAACTTACTCCCGAAGCACTTGGCGCACTTCTTGCACACTTTGAGAACAAGGTTATGTTCCAGGGATTTGTATGGAATCTTAACAGCTTTGACCAGGAGGGCGTACAGCTCGGAAAGGTTCTTGCAAAGAAGGTGCTTGCTCACGAGACAGACGGTGCTCTTAAGGCATACGCGGATATTTTCGGAATCTGATCTTAAACGTGCCCTGAGAGGCGCATTTACAGGGCTTAGCTGCAGCTAAGCCCTTTTTGTTTATTATATGTTTGTCTGCATAGAATCCTGTGGGACCATGTATGGGAGGAACTATTTTGTATGAAGATAATTGAATACGGAGACTCTCATGCAGAGGCTGTTCTTATACAACTGTCCGAGGAGAGGGAAGAGGCTTTTATAAAAAAGGAAACGGATATCATATTTGAAAACAGTCCCATGCCCTGCAGGCTTGTGGCGGTTGAAACAGAAAACTGGAATAGCGACCTGTCTCCGTGGAAAGCTCCTGCCGCCTTCGGAAGCGAAGGATTCGGTGAAGGGGCAGGGCATACTTTGGAAGAAGTGAAAAAGATATGTGGGGAAGAAGGCTGCACGTACATAATCGGCGGATATTCTCTTGCCGGTCTTTTCGCCCTGTGGGCTGCATATCAGACGGATCTTTTTGCGGG
>ONTX01000009.1 GCA_900320825.1 uncultured Lachnospiraceae bacterium
AAAAGGGGATACCGAAAATTATATGATCAAGGTTCACTCTCTCAAGAGTAATTCCCGTATGATAGGAGCTTTAAAGCTGGGAGATGCATTTGAAGAACTTGAGAATGCCGCAAAAACCGGTGATACCGGGGTCATAAAGGATAAAACTCCCGGAGTGCTCGAAGAATATGCCGGTATCATCGAGCTTATCAGACCCATAGGGGAAGCGGAGTCGGTTACGGTAAGCGGCGAGATAAGTGCAGATGAGGCGAAAACTACGGCAGCAGGCGTCCTTGAAGCACTTAATGATTACGATGATATAAAGGCTAAAGAACTTGCCATAAAGTTAAGCGGCTATCCCTTCAGGATCACCCAGTCACAGATGCTTAAGGAGGCCATAGACCTGATAAGCGATTATTCATATGATGAGGCAGCTGAACTTATAAAAAAGATCGTACCTGCCATTGAATAGTTTAAATATGTATGTTCATCGGAAATAAAGAGTTATGAGGAGAGGATCATGAAGAAAAAAATTGTCAGTATTTTAGCCGGGATGTTAATGCTCGCAAACTTTGCTGCATGCGGAAGTGAAGGAAGCGTTACGGTTCCGGAGACGTCCCCCGTCCAGGTGACAGAACCTGCAGAAGAAGCCCAGGCAGCACCTGAGGATAATACGGAAGAACATTTCCGAATCGGTATAGTAACGGGATCCTTTGCCCAGTCCGAAGACGACAGACGCGGTGCCGAGGCATTTCTTGATAAATACGGAGCGGATAATGTAACTCTTGCGGTATATCCGGATAATTTCACCGATGAACCCGATGTGACCATCCAGACAATAGTTAACCTTGCAGATGATCCTGAGATGAAAGCCATTATAGTGAACCAGGCTGTTGACGGAACCACGGAAGCCTTCAGACAGATCAAGGAAAAACGTCCTGATATCATATGCATTGCAGGTGAGCCCTATGAAGACTTCTGTGATATCGAAGAAGTTGCGGATCTTGTTGTAAGTTCTGACTTTGTAGGACGCGGATATCTTATGATAAATACGGCACATGAGCTTGGCTGCGATACTTTTGTACATATCTCATTTGAACGTCATCTTGAATATGAATCAATATCAAGACGTGTTGCGATAATGAAGGCCGCATGCGAAGAGTTTGGAATGAAGTTTGAGATGGAGGAAGCTCCTGATCCAACCACGGATGTGGGAGTTCCCGGTGCACAGGCTTATATTCTCGAACATGCTCCCAAATGGGTGGACAAGTACGGAACCAATACCGCATTTTTCTGTACAAATGATGCACATACAGAACCGCTTATAAAAGTGCTTCTTGAAAAGGGAGGTTACTTTATCGAGGCTGACCTTCCCTCGCCTCTTATGGGATATCCCGGAGCGCTGGATCTTGATTTTACCGGAGATGCCGGCGATTTTGATAAGGTTTTGAATACCGTAGAGGATGCTGTGGTTAATGCCGGAGGAGCGGGAAGGTTCGGAACATGGGTATATTCCTACGGCTATTCCATGTCTCTGGGACTTGCGGAGCATGCAAGAAATGTTATCCTTGGTGAGAGTGATCTTACAAATAAAGATGATATAGCCAAGGCTCTCGGATCATTTGCGGAAGATGCGGAATGGAACGGTTCAAGATATACCGATGCCGTAACCGGAAAGACTTCCGACAATGTCTATCTGGTTTATCAGGATACTTATATTTTCGGCAATCCCGGCCGCTATATGGGAATAACGAATGTAGAGATTCCGGAGAAATACTTCACAATCTATTGATCGGATTGCATTACCGGCACAGGTGAGGGGAATGGGAGATACGAATACCAAAAAGACAGTTGCAAAAAGGGATTCAATACACAAAAAATACAGCATGGTGGTCCCGCTGATACTTGTTGTTGTGTTCATTGCGGTAATGATCACCTATACTTCAAGACTGATCTACAATGTTGCGGTCCTTAACTCAATGGTGGTCATTGAGGACAGGATACTCAATGTTTCATCCCTGGTTGAAACACATTTAAATACAGCAGAGAACATACTTCAGGTTTCATCCGATACCATTCAGCATATGCTCATCAGCGGAAGTACTCCGGCAAGAATACATGAGTTTATGGTTCAGGAGACAGACAACGTCTCTGATCAGTTCAGCGAAAGCTACACCGGTATATACGGATATGTTATGAGTAAGTATATAGACGGACTGAACTGGGAGCCCCCGGAGGGGTATGATCCCAAAACCAGAGACTGGTATGTCACGGCTTTTAATGCGTCGGGAGAACTTGCCATAGTCCCTCCCTATATCGATGCCCAGACCGGTAATATGATCATATCGGTATGCAGGATGCTTCCCGACAGACAGAGCGTTGTTTCGCTTGATGTTCAGTTAAATGACATTCAGGCTATGGCCGGGGAACTTTCCGTTAACGGCAAGGGATACGGATTTATAATTGACGAAACAGGTCTTTTTATTGCCCATGCGGATGAATCGAAAAAGGGAACCAGGATCGGGGATACTCCGGAAGGCGAAGAACTTTTTTCACTGATAAAGGAAACGGGAAACGGTAGTTTTACTTACACCATTGATGGCGTAAAGAGCACAGTTTTCATAAATCCTCTTTCCAACGGATGGTATACTGCTCTGGTAGTCAGCAATAATGAATTATACGATGAGGTAAAAAGTCAGCTTGCGGTCAATATCCTTATCTGTACTCTTGTTCTTTTCATGATTTCCATTCTTTATTTCGTAAGCCGCAAGAATGAGCAGAATTACTCAAAGCGGATGGAAGAGATGAAGATGGAGGAACAGAAGCAGGAGTATGAGACTAAGGTTTTAAAGCTGGAGAAAAATGCAGCAGACCAGGCTAACAAAGCCAAGAGTAATTTCCTTGCAAATATGTCCCATGAGATCCGCACCCCCATGAATGCAATTCTCGGCATGGATGAGATGATCCTTAGGGAAACAAAGGATACCAGGATAAAAAAATATGCAAAGGATATCCAGAGTGCCGGCAAGACCTTGCTATCCATCATCAATGATATCCTGGATCTTTCCAAGATAGAGTCCGGAAAAATGGAACTGGTTCCGGTGGATTATGAATTTGCATCGGTTCTTAACGATATCGTAAATATGACCATGAACAAGGCTAAGGAAAAAGGCCTTGAATACAATCTTGATGTCAGTCCCATGATCCCCACCGTCATGAAGGGGGATGAGATAAGGATCCGTCAGATAATACTGAACGTGGTCAATAATGCCATCAAATATACCCAGCAGGGAAGTGTGAAGGTCGGTGTCAGCTTTGATGAAAAGGATTCATTTTTGAAGCTCAGAGTGGAAGATACCGGAATGGGCATCAAACCGGAGGATATGGACAAGCTCTTTGATTCTTTCCAGAGACTTGATGAGACCAAAAACAGGAAAGTAGAGGGAACCGGACTTGGCCTTAACATAACAAGGCAGCTTGTTGAGATGATGGGCGGCCGGATCGAAGTGGAGTCGGAGTACGGAAAAGGCTCTGTTTTCACTGTTACGATGCATCAGGAAGTCATAGACAGTACTCCCATAGGAGATTACAAGGGACGTCTTGAAAAATCTCTCGCAAACAGCGAGACATTCAGGCCTAAGCTTATCGCCCCAAAGGCCAGAGTCCTTGTGGTGGATGACAATGAAATGAACCTGGAAGTCATCACGGAACTTATGGGTGATACTAAGATAAGGACAAGGGTTGCCACATCCGGACAGGATTGTATAGATATCCTTAAAAAAGAATCCTTCGATATGGTTCTTTTGGACCAGATGATGCCCGGTATGTCAGGAAAACAGACTCTGGAGATCATTAAAAGAGAACATATTGCGGATTCGACACCAATCATTGCACTTACCGCAGATGCGATCATGGGTGCAAGGGAATCTTATCTTCGTGAGGGATTTACGGATTATCTTTCCAAACCGGTCATGTATGAGGATCTTGAAAATCTCATGATCAAATATCTTGATAAAGAGCTGATAGTTTCTGAGAAAGAAAAAGCAGACGGGCCGGATACGGAAAATACAGATAAGGCCGAAAAGCCCCTTGCACTTGTTGTCAGTGCATCAGCCGATAAGCTGGATGAACTGAAGGAAATGCTCGGAGACAGGTACAAAGCGGTCTGCGTAAAAGACGAAGAAAGTGCCGAAAAGTTTTTGGCAAAGCACAGCGTCGAACTGATAGTCAGACAGCCGGTTTAGTGGTGTATATCACTTAAAAGCATAGTCGTAAGCTTTTTTCAGGCACGCATCTGGCAGGGTTCCGATGAAAGAGGCGGAAGGGACCGGGGGGTGCCGGGTAAAATATGTTTTAAAAATGAAATCCCGGGAAAGTTGATATGTTCATTTTTTTATAAAATTTTAATAAATTGTAGTAAAATAAATATCGTAAACCCGGTTTATGCTACAAGGGGGAGAGATTTATGTTTGGAAACAGTAAGAAAAAATGGACAGCGATATCGGTCATATTATCTTTTGCAGTTATGCTTGCTTCATGCGGTAAGGCAGCATCATCCGGTGATGTGAACGGTGAAGTGACCGCGGAGATCATAACGGAAGAGCACAGGACCGTGGATACGGAAGGGACTTTTAACCTGGATGATACAAAGTTTGTGACGCTGGATAAAAACAGCAGTGTCCAGATAGACCGTGAGGGTAAAGCAATAATGCTGGAGCTGACGGAAGGAATGCTGTTTTTTAATGTGTCACAAAAACTCGCCCCGGACGAATCTTTACAGATCATTGCGGATGGAACATCGATTGATATCCATGGTACATCGGGAGTGATCTGCTGTAACGATAAAGGAAGGTACAGTCTTTATCTGACGGATGGTGAAATTGAGATCAAGGCGAGAAATCCCGAGAACGGGGAGGAAAAGACGCAAAAGGTCAAAGCTCCCGTTAAGGTATCCGTATATCTTTACTCTGACAGACCGACGGGACAGACTCTTGAATTTGTAGAGGTTCCTTTGGAGCCGGATATGCTTCCTCCTTTTGCCGCAAACCAGATTTATTCTGATGTTGAACTGATGACGAAGATCACAGATCAGACCGGATGGACTGTTACGGATATTTCCAAGGTTCACGATGAAATAGTAGACGGATCATATGAACCTGCTACCAGTGATGCTGTGCAGCTTGGATTTGCAGAGCCCGATGATATAGCAAAAAAAATGGGACTTGTAGCGGAAGAACCTAAAAAAGCTGAGTCCCCGGCTGGACCACCGGTAGCCGGTATTGAACCTGAACAACCTGCAGAATCCGCAAAATCGGCGGATGGCAGGCAAATTGCTAATGCTCAAACTGCCCCGTCGGCGCCAAACAGTCTGGGAGTTGCTTATATAAGGGAAGACGGTATATGGGTCCTTACAGACGGAACGCTGTTTGATCCTGCTTTCTATGCAGCATCGGACCCTGAGGTTGTGAAAGCTTTCGGAAATGATCCCAATGCGCTTCTACAGCATTATCTGTTATTCGGAAGATATGAGAACAGGCCCACATACTTATCGGAAGAAGTGCGCGTTCAGATGGAATTAGAAGCAAAAAACCGGGAAGTAATTGCACAATTGCTTTGGGCTCAGATCAATGCCCAGAACCAAACTCCCGCCCCTGCCTCTGCTCCTGCTCCTGACCCAGGCCCCGGCAATGATCCCGGCCCCGGCTATGATCCTGCCCCCGGAAATGACCCCGGCCCCGGCAATGACCCTGACCCCGGACAAACGCCGGAGATAACTGCTGTTCAGTCGATCAGCGTCGTAAATATTACAGATTTTATATCTTCCGTATACTATGTTGAGTCCGATAACGGAAATTACAGGGTTTATAAAGCAAAGAGAGTTGGAAGCAATGATCCTGCCGCTGCTCCTGTTAGTGATCTTGCAGTGGAAATGGTGGAGGAACTTCTGTATTACGGCAGCGGGATTTATTTTGCCTTAAATGAAGCACCGCTTGATGAAGAGTCACTTGATGAAGAGTCAGAAAATGTGACATCTGCTTACACATATGTGGGATTTGCAGAGGGTGTTCCGGTTTGTGTATGTGAAACTGAGGATGATTATGAAAATCCCGTCGGGACATTTGAAGAGGCAGAGACCGGTGATGATTGTTATGAAACCGAACTTCCGGGTATTGATTTAACCCTGGTATATCATGAGGACGATGGCTGTAGTGAACTGAGAGATGAGGAGGAGTGAGTTTATCCCGGTATTTCTTCTTGTGGAGAAGCCGTGGGGATATGAGATTATTTATAAGCATAGTCCAGAGCTTTTTTTTCGGCTCTCATGCGGATGAAAAAATTTTTGAGAATACTACTGCATTCATCGGAAAGAACGCCGCTTACTACTTCGCAGTTATGGGTAAAATCCGGGTTGTTAAGGATATCCGTAACTGTCCCTGCACTTCCCGATTTGGGTGACATGCAGCCGATAACGACTTTTTTTACTCTTGCCTGAACACAAGCTCCGGCGCACATCTGGCAGGGTTCCAATGTGACATAGAGAGTACAGTCTTCAAGTCTCCAGTCTTTCAGGCTGGAGCTTGCTTTTTTTATTGCGGTGATCTCTGCATGGGAAAGGGCAGAGTGATCAGTGTTTCGTCTGTTGTAGCCCCGGCCTATTATCTTTCCTTCGTGAACGATAACGCAGCCGATTGGAACTTCCCCTGCGGCAGAGGCTTTCTCCGCAAGCTTTATTGCCTCTTTCATATACAGTTCGTCTTCAGTCATAAGTGTTTTCATAAGTATTAATGTATTAGTGTTTTGAAGGTTTGTAAAGTCCCGAAAAGTTGTAAACAGGCTTTTTTGAATATATAATAGTGTAGTTAAGAGTCAGATAGATTATTTACCGGAGGTAAATATGGATAATAAAGTTAATTCCGAATTAAATGCGATCGTCGGTACTATTCTTGATGATTACTCCTCAGACCGCATAATAAACAAAACCGATATCATGGATCAGCCTGACAGGGATAAGGTGACTGAGATCCTTGATAAACTTATCAAGCTGGTTTTTCCCGGTTATTACAGGGAGAAAAATTATAAATTCTATAATCTCAGCTCCAGAATCACGGTTCTTTCGGAGGATATCTTCTACAATCTTAAGAAGCAGATCATAATTTCCCTGATCCAGAAGCCGGAATATGAGAAAGCATCATTTGAAGAACGTGCGGAGGCTTCCGATAAGATCACGTCGGAATTCATGATGAAGATACCGAAGATCCGTGAACTTATCGAAACAGATGTGCAGGCGTTTTTTGACGGAGATCCCGCGGCATATAACCACAGTGAGATAATACTGTGCTATCCCGGGCTTCGTGCCATCGTCACTGCAAGGATCGCTCATGAACTGTTCCTTCTTGGGGTTCCCATAATTCCCAGAATGATGACGGAGTATGCTCATTCAAGGACAGGTATTGATATTCATCCCGGAGCTACAATAGGAAAATATTTCTTTATCGACCATGGCACGGGGATCGTTGTAGGCGAGACCACCGTTATCGGTGATTATGTCAAGATCTATCAGGGCGTTACCATCGGTGCTCTTTCCACAAGGGGCGGACAGAGTCTTCGCGGAGTAAAGAGACATCCTACCATAGAAGACAGAGTTACGATTTATGCCGGAGCTTCGATCCTGGGCGGAGATACCGTTATCGGCCACGATGCTGTTATCGGATCCAATGCATTTATCGTTTCATCTGTTGAGCCGGAATCAAAGGTAAGTTTTCGCGACGGGTGCAATTCATGAAGTGGGTAAGGTTCAGAATAAAAACAAATACGGAAGCTGAAGATATCATAATATCAGATCTTTATGACATAGGACTTGAAGGGGCACAGATTGAAGACAATGTGCCTCTTTCTCCGCTTGATAAGGAGCAGATGTTTGTGGACATACTTCCGGAAACGGGTAATGACGACGGAAATGCATTTCTAAATTTTTTTGTTGAATGCGATGATGACGGCATGCTGCTCATGGGAGGAGAGCCTGCTGAGGGAACCATGACAATAGGTGCGGTCAATACTGCGGGGGATATAGAAAAAAAGAGCAGGGAGGATCTGCTTGCCGAGATAAACGAGGTTCTTGAAGACATCTGTTCATATATGGATATCGGAGAAGGAAGCGTTGAAGTAACGGAAACGGAAGATATCGACTGGCTCAATAACTGGAAAAAGTTTTTTAAACCCTTCGAAGTAGATGACATTCTTGTCATTCCCACCTGGGAGGAGGTTCCGGAAGGGGACACTCACAAATATGTTCTTCATATAGATCCCGGAACTGCATTCGGAACCGGCATGCATGATACGACTCAGCTCTGTATCAGAAATATCAGAAAATTCATGAAGAAGGATGCAAAGCTTTTGGATATAGGAACGGGAAGCGGAATCCTTGCAATACTTGCTCTCATGTTCGGTGCGGGATGTGCTTTCGGTACCGATCTTGATCCCTGCGCCCTTCCGGCGGTAGAGGAAAATATTAAAAACAATAATATTGATCCCTCTTCATTCGAAATGGAGATCGGAAACATTGTGACAGAAGAGTCACTTAAAGAAAAAGCAGGCGTTGGAAGTTATGACATTGTTGTCGCAAATATTCTTGCGGAAGTCCTGGTAGGGATTACCCCCACGGCATATGAGATGCTTAAGGAGGGTGGGGTGTATGTTACGAGCGGGATCCTGAGAGAAAAGGAAGACCTTGTGACAGATGCAATGAAAAAGATCGGATTTAAAGTAAAGGCGATAAACAGGCAGGGTGAGTGGAGCTCTGTTGTGGGAATAAAATGACTCAGATTTTTACCGACATATCACAGATAGATACCATAAATAACCGTGTGATCATAACGGGGGATGACCACAATCACATTAAGAATGTCCTTCGTATGAAACCCGGTGAGGAATTAAGTGTCAGATGTGAAGGCGTTAAAAAGGAATACAGATGCGGGATTCTTGAACTGACCGAATCCGAAGTGGTCTGTGAGATCAGATTTGTGAAGGAAGACGATACCGAACTTCCCGTTAAGATAACTATATACCAGGCTCTCCCTAAAGCTGACAAAATGGAAACGGTGATACAGAAATGCACTGAGCTGGGTGCGTTCAGGATCGTGCCTGTCAGGACATCCAGATGCATAGTAAAGCTTGATGATAAAAAGGCTGCTTCTAAATGTGAACGATGGCAGCTTATAGCAAAAGGGGCTTCCGAGCAGAGCCAGAGGGGAATCATTCCCCGTGTGGGGCCTGTAATGGATCTTGATGAGGCTCTGAAGGATGCAGAAAGCACCGATGTAAAACTGATGCCCTATGAATTGTCGGAAGGGATGGACAAGACAAGGGAGATCATAAAAAATATAAAACCTGACAGTTCTGTCGCAATCTTCATAGGCCCTGAGGGCGGATTTGATAAAAAAGAAGTCGAGCGTGCTTCCGAAGCAGGCTTTATCCCCATAACGCTGGGACGCAGGATACTCAGAACCGAAACAGCTGCGATGACTGTGCTGGGGTGGTTCGTATACGAATTTGAAGGCAGAAACTAAGGCTTAGAGCAAATCCATGAACGATATATATCTTGATAATTCGGCAACAACTAAAGTATTCGATGAGGTCGCATCTCTTATGAGGGATGTGATGGTTTCTGACTATGGAAATCCCTCCAGCCTGCACCATATGGGCGTGGAGGCTGAAAAGCATCTCCGTAGTGCGTCTGAAACATTTTCCAATATTCTGGGATGCGGTGAGAAAAACATATATTACACATCCGGGGGAACGGAATCGGATAATATGGCTCTGATAGGAGCCGCAAGAGCTCTCGAAAGAAGAGGCAAAAAAATAGTCACAACGGCGATCGAGCATCCCGCGGTGATAAACACCATGAAGTATCTTGAAAAAGAGGGATTTGAGGTCACATATCTTGGAACTGATAAAAGCGGCCGGATATCCCTTGAAGAACTTGAAAGCTCGCTTACGGAAGATACGATCCTGGTTTCGATAATGCATACCAATAATGAGATCGGTTCTGTCCAGCCCCTTGAGGAGGCTGCCGGGATCATTAAAGGTAAGTGCAGGGAATGCTATTTCCATGTGGATGCGGTTCAGGGATTCGGAAAAGCACGTATCCTTCCGGCAAAGACAGGAATAGACCTTATGAGCATCAGCTCACATAAGATCCATGGACCCAAGGGCTGCGGAGCGCTGTATGTCGGTGATAACGTAAGGCTTGTTCCCGTAGTTTACGGCGGGGGACAGCAGAAGGGTTTAAGATCCGGCACCGAGAATGTACCCGGAATAGCCGGCATGGCTCTTGCGGCCAAAATGCTCTACGAAAAATATGACGATGATGTCACAAGATTATATGATCTGAAAAAATATTTTATAGAAAATGCTGAGCAGATAGAGGGCGTAAGTATAAACGGACTTACGGAGGGCGGAACAGATGAGATAATGCAGACCGCACCCCATATCATTTCCGTTTCGGTTAAGGATGTCAGGGCAGAGGTGCTGCTTCATGCGCTTGAAGATAAGGGGATATACGTCTCTGCGGGAAGTGCATGTTCAACACATAAAAGAACCCCTTCCGCTACTCTTTCGGCCATTGGTCTTGATAAAGAGCTTCTGGAATCGACGGTTCGTTTATCAATGTCAGTATTTACCACGAAAGAGGATATGGACGCTGCTTTGTCGGCGTTTAACGAACTGGTACCGGCACTTAGGAGGTTCACCAGAAGATAAAAAAAGTCTTTACACGAGTTCCGCACTCATGGCCTCTTCTGTAAGGATTCCCGTGAGCCTGCACTTAACAATACTTCCGGGAGTAAGTAAAGAAGAATCATTGTTTTCTGATGATACAGCTGTCATTATATAATCCGGGGTATGACCGATCATATATTTTTTTCCCAGGATAACAGACTCTTCCTCGATAAGTATCTCTTCGGTCCTTCCGACATGACGCATCCTGTATGAATTATTCATCTCAAGAGCAGTATCGATCAGTTTTTCACTCCGGACATTTTTGATCTCTTCAGGTACGCGGCCGTCCATTGTGGCGGCTTTTGTATTTTTTCTCGGAGAGAATTTGAAGATATGCATGTCGGCAAATCCGACTTTGCGGACAAACTCAAGTGTCCGGTCAAATTCTTCGTCTGATTCTCCGGGAAAGCCTGCGATCACATCAGTGGTGATGGCGGGATCGTCAAAGTATTTTCTCAGATATTCCACGCTTCTTAAGTATTCGTCAGTGGTATAGTGCCTGTTCATCCTCTTTAAGGTCTCATCGCATCCGCTCTGGAGAGAGAGGTGGAAATGAGGGCAGAGGGGCTTAAGAGAAGCAAGTCTTTTTGCGTTTTCATCCGTGATGATGCGGGGTTCAACAGAGCTCAGCCTAAGTCTTTTAAGTCCGGGAACTGAGCAGATATCCTCCACAAGGTCAATAAGCTTTGATCTTCCGCCGTAATCACCTGACGTATCGCCCTTTTCGTCAAGGTCTATCCCGTAGGATCCCACATGGATGCCGGTAAGTACGATCTCCATGCAGCCCATTTCCGTAAGAGACTTTATCTCTGAAAAAATATCCGATCTGTCGCGGCTTCTGACCCTGCCGCGGGCAAGTGGGATGGCGCAGTATGAGCAGAACTGGTTGCAGCCGTCCTGTATTTTTACGAAGGTCCTGACCCTGTCCGATAATCCCGAAAGAGCCATATCCTCATATGATGAAGGAAGGCC
>ONTX01000405.1 GCA_900320825.1 uncultured Lachnospiraceae bacterium
AGACAGAGATTACAGATGAAATAAAAATATAATCGTGTTTAAACAATGCGATGACGGGTGTTATCTATGGATTACGAAAGCTACGCAAAATATACAGATGAAGAATTGATACAGATGTTAAGGGACGGAGATGAGGCTGTAACGGACTATCTTTGTGATAAGTATAAGAATCTGGCAAGGTACAAGGCCAAGTCCATGTATATACTGGGAGCCGAACCCGAGGATCTTATACAGGAGGGAATGATAGGTCTCTTCAAGGCGGTCAGAGATTACGATGCCGGAAGAGATGCAGGCTTCGCAACTTTTGCCGAACTCTGCATATCCAGACAGATATACAAGGCAGTTCAGGCTTCAAACAGACTGAAGGCCATGCCGCTTAACAGCTATGTATCCCTTAACGCAAACAGCGGGGATAATTCTGAAAATGAATTAAACCTTATTGATACCCTTGTATCTACCCTGGAACTTAATCCGGAGGAGATACTGATCGACATGGAATCGGTCAAGGAACTGAACAAGGGCATAGAAAAAGAATTGAGTTCTTTTGAAAAGCAGGTCTTTGAACTGAAACTCACCGGTATGGGTATGTCCGAGATAGCCAAAGTCCTTGGTAAAGAGAAGAAGCAGGTGGACAATGCGCTCCAGCGTATTCATGCCAAGCTTGATAAAATCATCGCTTCAATACATAAGTAAGTATATAAGTAAGTCAATTTACAGCGTTTTCAATTGACAATCTTTCAGTCGCTGTGATAACATACATTTCGGTATTGCTGATATAGCTCAGTAGGTAGAGCGTCGCATTGGTAGTGCGGAGGTCACGGGTCCGATTCCCGTTATCAGCTTATAAAGAAACCCCCTGAATTTACAAGGTTCAGGGGCTTTTTCGTATTTAACTGACCGGGGAGAAATATTTGATCTTCAGATGATTTTTCAGGATTTCTCAAAGGCCTTTGGTTTTTCCCTGGAACAGTGTTGTCCTCAGGAATATAAGATGAAGGATATTAAAGCCTATCAGATTACAAAAGAAATAATGTCGTTGGCCAATAAGAATGCAATACTGAATCCCTGCCCGTCATTCTACAGAGGTGAAGAAGTATCTGGAGATGCTGTTGATTCAGACTACTTTGTGGGATATGAGTTTAAAAAGAGCCTTTTGACGGTGCAACAGGCCATTATAATTTATTGCATGACCCACTGAATATCTGTAAATCAAAGAAAGAGAATTAGCGTTATGGATAAAACAAAGAAAAGAATCATAATAATAGGATCAGCCTGCCTGCTGGTGGTTATTGGAATCGGAACTTGTCTGCTTGTGAAGAATATTACCGGGAAAAAGAACCCTGACGGATTAATGGCCGGGGAAGACGAGGGGGTGTTCGCTGACGAGCAGCTCGGTGAGGCAGATGTCACGGAACCTGACAAGATGACCCTGCTTTCCTATTTATCAGTCGGTGACAGGATAAGCATCGGAAGTTACGAATCCGAGGAGATTGGCTGGATCGTATATGATGAAGATGATAACTATCTTTACCTTATATCAGAAAAGGTGATCGATGCCAGACCGATGAAAGAAAATTCCGATATTGAAGATTTTTTTGCTAACGCTGCTATAGACGGATCTGAACCCGCTTCGACTACGGGGCTGTATGAAACTATAGAGTCATCTGCTGAAGTAAACGCAAAATTCACCGATACCGACCTGTGTAAATGGCTCAATGATGAATTCATAAGCAGTGCCTTTTCAAAAGATATTATTGCAAAATTGCAGAACTGGAGTGAGGGAATCAAGGTCACTCTTCCGGATGATAAATTTGTAGAGGAATTCAGTGATTATCTGTGGGCAACGCCAACACAGACAGCAGAAAAAAACGGAGCTGAGGTTTTTGACCCGACGCCCTATTTAGAATCTGCAGGAGAAATCACAGACCCAATGACGGGAGAGGCTATCCCGGAGGATGAGATCAAGAATTACCCCGGACTTCTATACCCGGCTGAGGCTGAAGGAAGCGCATCATATGC
>ONTX01000406.1 GCA_900320825.1 uncultured Lachnospiraceae bacterium
GCGATAATATTTGATGAGCAGGGCGGAACAGAAGTAGATGACATCAAAGGGATACATAAAGATGAAACAGTTAGGTTTCCGGTCACAACAAAAGAAGGCTTCTCTTTTGGCGGGTGGTTCACTGAACCAGACGGTAAGGGGATAGAATATTCGGATCAAATGCCCATAACTGACAATGTGACTCTATACGCATATTGGATAAAAAACGGAAACGACCCCGATAATCCTGACATCCCTGACAATCCGCCTGAAGGAATATGGCTAAAAGGCCTGAAGTCATCTTATCCGTATACAGGTTCCACGATAAAACCAGAGTTCAAGGTATATAGGGGAAAGACAATGCTTTATCTGAACACTGATTATACCCTGAAATACAAAAACAACACCAAGCCGGGAACTGCCAGTATAACTATCAAGATGAAGGGTAACTACTCGGGGTCAAAGGATGTGACATTTATGATCGATCCTTCCGAGTTGGAAAAGGACATATTGGCTGATTCGGTTTATGCGGTATATAAGAAGAACAAGGTTCAGAAACCGAAACCTGAGCTGTACATAAACGGATCCAAACTGAAATACGGTAAGAACGATCTTACATTTACATATCCTTCCGAAGATACTGCTTTCGGAAGAGCTTATATGGATCCAGGAACATATAAGATACATATCGCTGCAAATAATAAGAACGTGTTCAAGGGCGAGATGGATGTTGATCTTGTAATAACCGAGAAACCTCTAATGAAAGATGTATCGATAAAAGCGAGCAAGAACAGCCTGCCGTACAATAACGGAAATGCCGTTTCGCCGGTGTTTACCTTGACTTATAAAGGTAAGGCAATGTCGGAGGGTACTGATTATACCGTATCCTATGCGGATGATCATACCGATATAGGAAGGCATAAGGTGACCTTTATAGGTAATAACAAGGATTACTTCGGCAAAAAAACAGTATCGTTCCGTATTACCGGTAAGTATGATCTGACATCTGATAAAGCTGAGGTGAAGCTTGATGCGGCAGACCTTAATCCTGATGGCAGTGTGCCGTTTACGTATGGTGGAGCAAAGCCTGGAGCAGTAGTAATATATAACGGAGTAAAGCTTACAGCCGGAAAGGATTATACTATCTCGTATAAAAACAATAAGAGCCTTGGGACGGCAATGGCAACAATAAAAGGCAAGGGAAGTTATAAAGGGAGTGTACCAAAGGAGTTTTCGGTAAAAGCACGAGATATTAACTCTATCAGTCTTAATCTATCCGATGTTCCGTATTCAACAAAGAAATACGCCTACAAAAAGACTTCGGTGGTCTTCGTAGATAAAGACAATAAAAACCAAAAGCTGAAACTGAACAAAGATTATACTCTGAGTATTGACGGTGATTACGGCGATGCACCTGAGGCAGGAACGGAGATAAAAGTCATTATTCAGGGAAAGGGCAACTATACAGGGACAATAAACAGTTCTTACAGGATAATCGGTAAGAATTATAATTTTACAAAGGCAAAGATAGTTGTAAATGGCGGGAAAGCATATGATTATACAGGCGGTGAGATAAAACCCCTGCAGTCCGATATGAAGGTGACTCTGAATAATACTACGCTTAAAACTGATGATTATGAGATATTGGGGTATTTCAACAATATAAGGAAAGGGAACAGTGCATTTATTAAACTCAGAGGAAAAGGTAAGTATGCCGGAGTTAAGATGATTAAGTTTAAGATAGGTGCTGCTCCTATAGAAAGGTTGTGGTCGGATACTATACTTAATTTAGAAAACGCATTTGCATGGTAAGTTGTTTGCAGATGATTAGAAAATTAATATGGCAATAGCTGCATTTGATTTTTGTTCTTTCATTCTAATGTTAGTGTCGGGTAGAATTGACCATTTGGTCTTTTTCGCCCGACGCCAACAATAACTATAATCTGTTCACAGGGAGCAGTCGGAAAGGAATGACTGCTATGAATCTGAAAGAACCATCTAAGGACATTACTGGGATCCACATCTACGATCATCTTGAATTTCCATTAATGCTGTATGAAAAGGGCGACTGGGACAAGACTCAGATAAGCTACCTGAATGCGGACGTTCATACCACGGAGAGCTTGATCCGATGGTGCAGGAATCATCACATTGAGTACGACATTCTATACCCTCTGAAGAAGTTTTCGCCTCTGAAGCATCCTATACGGCATATCCGTTATCTGAAACTGATCCACACATATAGTTAAAACAAAAAAAGACTGCTCCCTGTTTTTTGTCTTTTTGGGAAGGTCGTGCAGGGAACGGGCGCGGCGCTGCTTTTCAAGCGCCGGGGTGCTCGGCGGGTTCCCTGCTTTACATCTGCGCAAAAAAAGAGCCTCCCGAAGGAGGCTCCCATCCGTATGTGCCTGTAGGTATCAGTCCTTGCTTTCAAATGCCTCTGACAGCTGTGTGATGACACCGATCAGTCTCTCGAGCTTCTCGCCCATGCTTGTCGCGGACTTGCATTTCCTCTGGCTCTCGCAGACTTTCCACAGATACTTCATGCCAGGGCTTGCTGCTCCGTTCTTTCCCTTGCGGTCGAACTCATACTTTACTGTGGGAACTTCCACATCCTCGAAAAGATCTTCCGCAAGAAGGATGTCCTCGATTGCCAGTGCCTCAATCGTGATCTTTTCTGCTCCTACCTCAACGCTTGTAATCTCTACCATCTTTGACATATCTTTGTTCTCCTTTCTTGTGTTGGCTTATTGCCAAATCTGCTTTGTGCAGGATAAACACGGGATGGCTCGCACCGACAAGGCTGCGCTTGCGCACTCGCGAGAAAAATTTTCAGCGAAGCGCTTTGAAAAATTTTCCGGCCTTGCGGGGCATCAGAGACAGCCCGTGTATCATGCACAATACAGCAGATGGCATAAAGCCGGCACGAGGAGAACATATGTCAAAGGTGGTGCTCAGAGATTACGTGAGGCAGGGGCGGACACGATTGAGACACTATCGAGGTCATCCTTCGGAAGATCTGGATGCGGAAGGGACAAGGTAAAGTATGACCGCAAGGAAAGAACGGCAAGCCCGGGGATGTTAGTACCTCGGATGGGATGCGAGAGCCAGAGGAAAGTCCGCAAATGGGCAAGATGCCGAGAGACACGGTGTCATCACACAGCAGGAGGCATTAAGGACTGATGCCACTGGCACCCGGATGGGAGCCCCTCGGAAGGCTTCAATGGCGCAGATGTGATTCAAGGATACCGCCAAGGGCGGTATCTACCTTTTTATTGACGGGGCCACAGCCCTGTCCAAGAGCCAGACCGCATTTTGAAAACGAGCGCCGAGTGGCACCCGCCCGTTTTCCGGTCGCAGCGATTGGAAACAGGGCGGCTCTTTTATGGAGAAATGAACAGTTAAATAATACATATTTTTAAGGGTAATAGGATTCGTTATTGTTCATAAATGAACGTTGATCAACGCAACTTTACAACATTGAAATTTTGAAAATAATATGTTATAATACGATTGATATTAAAAGCGGTAGAGCCGAGCCAGAGGCCACTGACGAGCTGTAACAATCGCGGAGAAATCAGGCACATTAAACGGAAAAATCCGTATTATTGTGCGTTGTGCTCCGCTTTTTTTACGGCTTTTTTTCGTGGGAAAGGTGGTGATAAAAAATGTCAAAGCAGGAATATGAGTACATTTTGAATCGGCTTAAGCATATTAGAAAGACACATCCTGTAGGTTCGGACGAAGAGTTGGATCTTATAATCGGTAGATGTTACAGCGAGCTTCATATTCTTTATGAAGGTCGTGATGCGGCCGGAACAAAAGCATACATTCAGAAAATGGCTGATTTACAGATAACGCTTGACAAACTCGACAAGTATTAACATTAAACAATGCGGGGAGTGAAGACTCCCCGCATACTGAACTTTGACAACTTCATAAAGGAGGTATTGATATGAGTATACTCTGGTTTTCCGGGATTCTACTTTCACTGCCGCTTGGCTTGTTCATTAGCGCCTGTTACCTTTTTCTTAAGCAGAAATTCTTGGCTTTGTTACATGGGGTTTCATATAGCCCTTCTATGCCAGATGTTACGGATATTAAGGTAATTTCGGTCATCACGGGATGTACCATATTGTGGTTTTTCATTTGTAATGTAAAGAGATACTATGATGGCCATAGGGAATTTAATCCTTTTAAGATCCATTCGGTAATTGAAATCAGTGATGACAAGCGTAAAGCGCAGAATAAATCTGTACCTGGAAGATATCTTTCAAGTAAACCTGATGGTCTGACCATCGGCCGTCGTGGACTGAGCTTTGTCAGAATCCCATTTGAAAAAAGCCCTGAGCACCAACTTATTTATGGAAGCCCAGGATCCAAAAAGAGCAATATCATTAAAAACGCCCTGTTAAATACTCTGAACAGAGAGCAGGAGTTCAGCGGTGGGCTAATCGTGGATGTGAAGCCAGAATTGAGCCGATTTACAGTTTCAGAAAATCGGAAGGACATTCGGGTGCTGAATCCTTCCATCAAAAGCAAGCGAAGATACGGCTTTGATGTCTATTATGGGCTTAGCGAGAA